>JAISJX010000155.1 GCA_031261145.1 Tannerella sp. | reverse complement strand
TATGAAATGGACGACGACCCGAAAGTGGTGGAAAAATGGATTGATGTCGCTACGGCGCATGGAGTCAATGTCTTCGTCTATGACTGGTATTGGTACGATGAAGGTCCGTACCTCGAAAGCGCCCTCAACAACGGTTTCCTGAAAGCCAAAAACAACGGGAAAATGCAGTTTTACATCATGTGGGCTAACCACGATGTGAAGAAAAACTACTGGAACTACCACCGTTACAAGGACGATACCTCGCTGTTGTGGAATGCCAACGTGGATTGGAAAAACTTTAAAATCATTGTCGATAGGGTTATCAAACAGTATTTCAAACAACCGAACTATTTTAAAATAGACGGTCAGCCGGTCTTTTCCATTTTCAGCGTGGATAAATTGATGGAAAGTTTCGGAGGAAGCGCGGAAGAAGCCCGCAAAGCGCTCGATTATTTCAGGGACGAAGTGAAGAAAGCGGGATTTCCGGATTTGCATATTCAATGGAATCAGGGGGGCGGCTCTATTCTATCAAAAGAGGCGGCTGAAAGGTTTTCCGAAAGGGTGAAGACAATGGGATTCAACAGTGTAGCGATGTATAATATGGGCGGGATGAATGAAGATTATGTGGTTTACGGCTCCAATTCCGTCAAGATACGGACACAAATGGATTCCATTTTAAACATTCCGCTTTTTCCCTGCGTGTCCATCGGCTGGGACGATACGCCCCGTTTCCCGAACAAAGGCATCCACGACGTAGTGCACTACAACAATACGCCCGAAAGTTTCGCCGCCTTGCTCTCGAAAGCGAAGGCTTATGCGGACAGTCATCCCGAACAGCCGAAACTGATTACAATCAACGCCTGGAACGAATGGGTGGAAGGCAGTTATCTGTTGCCCGACATGCTAAACGGCTTCGGTTATCTGGAAGCAGTGAAAAAAGTAATGAGCGGAAAATATGATATATACGGTCCGTCATTTGAATAAAGCCTTAACGTTTCGACGCATAAAGAAAATTCAACGGCAAAAATGCTGTGTTTTAGGACAAAATAGTTTACCTTTGTGTGTGAAATAAATGATAGATTCTAAACCTGGGGCTGACCAAAAAGTCTGGGTTCGTCATTGCGAGCCGCAGGCGAAGCAATCCAGAGTATTTATTATTAATGGATTGCTTCGGGATTTGCCCTCGCAATGACGTGCAAAATACCCTTTTGGGTCAGCCCCAGGTTTAAGTGAAAAAAATTTATCGGACTCAATATAGTATGATTTTATGAAATACGGATATATCAAAGTAGCGGCAGCTATCCCGCTTGTAGAAGTGGCTGACTGTTCATTTAACGTTCGGCAAATCGCTCATTTGTTGGAGGAAGCGGCGGCGCAGGAAGTAGAAATCGTTGTTTTTCCGGAATTGTCCGTTACCGGATATACCTGCATGGATCTCTTTGCCCATGAATGCCTGTTAAAGAATGCGGAACAGGCATTGTTGGATTTAGTCCGGCAAACGCGGAAAATAGAAACGCTTTGCATCGTCGGAATGCCTGTCCGGACAGAAAACAGACTGTTCAATACGGCTATCGTATTTCAGAAAGGGAAAATATTAGGGGTTGTTCCTAAAACATACCTGCCTAATTACAAGGAATTTCAAGAGATGCGTTGGTTCTCATCCGGGGATGAACTGCAAACAGACCGGATAACGATTGGCGGGGAAGATTTTCCGTTTTCAAAGCATCTCCTGTTTACGGCAGAGGCTGTTTCGGTTGGCATCGAGTTGTGCGAAGACCTCTGGACGCCCGTACCGCCCAGTTCCCTGTTAGCCATGCAGGGAGCGAATATCTTAGTCAATCTTTCGGCAAGCAATGAATTGATTGGCAAAAACAATTATCTGAAATCGCTCATTAAACAACAGTCCGCCAGATGTATTGCCGGATATATCTATGCTTCGGCCGGTTTCGGCGAATCAAGCACAGATTTGGTCTTTGCAGGCAAAGGCTTTATTGCCGAAAATGGCTTCCTGCTCGGTGAATCGGAGCGGTTTCCGATGAAAGAGAAACTGTTAATCAGCGAGATAGATATTGATTATCTCCTGCATGACCGGCAAATAAGCACCAGTTTTATGACAGGTGCATCGACGCTTCCGGGTGATAAAAAACCGGTTCGTGTACCTTTTAATTTGCCTCTGTATGAAGAAAAAACGCTTACCCGCCGGATTGATCCGGCGCCATTTGTTCCTGCCGCCGATACGTTGCGCAAAGAACGATGCGATGAGATTTTCCAGATACAAATCAACGGGTTGGCTAAACGGCTCGTACATACCCGCCTGCAAACGGCGGTAATCGGTGTTTCCGGCGGATTGGATTCTACGCTGGCCTTATTAGTCACGGTCATGACATTCGATGCACTCGGATTGCCTCGCAAACAGATAGTTGGCGTTACCATGCCCGGATTCGGAACGACCGGACGCACCTGGAACAATGCCGTTCAACTGATTCGCTCGCTGGGCGTCACGTTGCTTGAGATTCCTATTAAAGAGGCTTGCGAACAGCATTTTAAGGCTATCGGACACGACGGAAAAACACCTGACATCACCTACGAAAATACGCAGGCGCGCGAACGTACGCAAATTTTGATGGATTTGGCAAACAAGGAAAACGGCCTGGTGATTGGAACCGGCGACCTGTCTGAATTAGCGTTGGGCTGGATGACCTACAATGGCGACCATATATCCATGTACGCCGTCAATGTGAGCATCCCGAAAACGCTTGTCAAATATTTAGTGGAATGGGTGGCCGAAAACAGAGTGGATGAAGTTTCCCGAAAGACGCTGTTCGATATTATTGACACGCCTATCAGCCCTGAACTTATCCCCGCCAATGAAAACGGAACGATCCGCCAGAAAACGGAGGATTTGGTTGGGCCTTATGAATTGCACGACTTTTTCCTTTATCATTTTATACGTTTCGGCGCACCGCCCGCAAAGATTTTCTATCTGGCTCAGCAGGCTTTCAAAGAGAAATATACGCCCGGCGTTATCAAGAAATGGTTACATACGTTTCTCCGCCGGTTCTTCTCGCAGCAGTTCAAACGTAATTGCCTGCCCGACGGCCCGAAAGTCGGTTCCATCAGCCTTTCGCCCCGTGGCGACTGGCGCATGCCCAGCGATGCCTCCGTTGCTTTATGGCTGAAAGAATTAGAGGCGCTGTAAAAAGAATCCGGAAAATCACTCCCACACCGGCATTTGTTGATCTGCCGTCTCCATGCAGCGAATGACCTCTGTATTTGTGGCCTGGACGGGACCCGAACGCTCAATCTTCAAGGTGGACAAGGCGGCGGCAAAACGCCCGGCGTCTTCTATCCCCACCCCTTTGGCGCGTTGATACAGGTAACCGGCCATATACGTGTCGCCACACCCGGTGGCATCCACAATCTCTTTCGGCATGTAGGCCGGTATCGGGTAAAAAGCCGTTCCGTCATAAAGCACGGAACCCATGCTTCCAAGCGTAATCAGCACTTCTTTTATACCCCATTCACTGAGTTTTTGGGCTGCAGAAGAGACATCCGGATAGCCGGTCAAGACCTCCATTTCGTGCTCGTTCGCTTTCAGGAAATGAATGTATTTCATGGCATCCTGCTTCCCTTTCCAATCGACGGCATAAACGTCCGTATCCTTCACTTCCCGCAGATACCCTTGTGAATCAACGGAGACAAGTCCTTTTCCCGAAAGATACCTCACTATATCCAACGAGAAATCATCATTCAACAAAGCCCCCAGATGAAATATTTTCGCTTCGACATGTTTCAACTGTTCGACCGTAAACGGAGCAGCCTTGGACAAAACACGCTGGGTACGATTATTCTGGTTTTCGCCGTAGATATTTTCAAAATAGACGGAATGCGCACACGGAAAAACAGTTACATTTATACCCATCGCTTTTAGATCATCCGCCACCTGCATCTCCGATGTTCCAATCGCAGTCAATAACGAATAATCAATATCGCTCAGGTTACGAACGGCGTGGGAAACATAAAAAGAAGTACCGCCCGGCATGTGGACGGCGCTTTTAGGTGTAACTACTTTATCTAAAGTGATGTGGCCTATGCAGCAAAAATCATATCTATTCATTGTCTATCTGTTTGAACGGACAAATATACATGATAAAAATCATTTTTCGTACTCAGACCGGCAAAATATTACAAAATTTTTTACTATCCGATACGCTATTATTCTACAAATTAACGATTTTCCTGCTATGGGCGCTTTCCACGGCGGCTTCAATCACACGAATGCCATGCACGACTTCACGCGCATCCGTATCAAGGGGCGCCTGATGGCGGAGATGTTGATATACGGATTCATAAAAGCCAACGTAATGTCCTCTTTGACTGGGATATTTCGTCCGGACAGCCCGCCCGTCTTTCCATAATGTCAGCCGTCCCCATTCTTCTTCGGTCTCAACGCCCCAATCCGGCGTATCGGGTTTAAAACCGCTTTTAAGCAACGCTTCCTGCTTATCCACACCGTATTTGACATAAGAACCCTCTGTGCCGTGAAGCACAAACCGGGGTTCGGGTTCGCACATCAGGTAACCGGCTTTTAAGGTAATGCGTATATCCGGAGCTTTGGCCGGACGAAGCAAATGAATCACAAAATAATCATCCACCATCCCGCCAGTCCGCATAACAGCAATATCGGCAAAGACCGCTTCGGGCATCCCAAACAGTTGAATGCTCTGGTCAATCAGATGCGAACCAAGGTTATAAGTCATGCCTCCCTCCTGCTCTTTCCAGGTATCGGGCTGAATATAATTCCGGTAACGGGCAAAGGTAGATTCAAACTCGACCGGACGTCCGACAATTCCGCTTTTCAGCAATTCTTTGACGGTCAGAAAATCAGCATCCCAACGCCGGTTTTGATATACGCTCAGCATCAAACCTTTCTTTCCGGCCAATGCAATCAGCTCCTCACCTTCCGCCGTCGTATTTGTAAACGGCTTTTCCACAACGACATGTTTCCCGGCTTCCAATGCACGGCGGGCATATTCGTAATGCGTCGAGTCCGGCGTATTGACGACAATCAATTCCAAATCGTCCTGCGCAATCAGTTCATCGAAACTGCGGACAATCCGCGCCTGCGGATAACGTTCCTTCGACAAATTTTTGCTGCGTTCCGTAATAGCAGCCAGCTCAAATTGCGGATGCAAGGCGATAAACGGAGCATGAAACACCTGCCCGGACATCCCGTAAGCTGCCAAACCTGTTTTTATTTTTTCCATACGTATTTTTTATTTATCCTATAATATACTGTTTTAAAAGCATTAAACAATAAAAACAACCATTTGTTCCCTAAAAAAATAAATTCTTTTCGACAAAGATATTGCATATTTGAAAAATAACACCTACTTTTGCGACGCATTTTCAGAAAAGATGATGCGATTTTAATTCTTCCTTAGCTCAGTTGGTTAGAGCATCTGACTGTTAATCAGAGGGTCCTTGGTTCAAGTCCAAGAGGAAGAGCAAGAATTAAGCCTCGTTCAATCAATCGATTAACGAGGCTTTCCTGTTTTATTCCATATCCGGTAATTTTGTTAATAGCCTTGCCATCCGTCCATTTTATTTTAACCATTTGGATAGTTTCTGTTTGGCTTGTTCTTTTGAGTTCACTTGTCCCTGTTCGGATTGCAATAAACCCACGGCTATAGTTAATAATAGTGTTGGCAACATTAATTTCTATCGTTTAGTCCGTTAGGACTTGTATATCAATAGAAATAAGGTTCGCCCTTTTCTTTTTGTCCGTAGGACATACACATTTTTTGTAAATTCCCTACGGGAAAATAGCACGAGAATGTCTATTTTCTATTGATATAAATTCCCTAACGGGAAAAAGAACAATTGACAAAACAGGTCATTGTGCAAGCTGTTATAAAAACGCTTTTGCCGTTTCAATCAATTTCTCTGCTCTTTCCTGCAAATGACGGCATTGCACAGGCGCGGCGTTGAGGTCAAGCGTTTGCTGATTGCCCCATGCACGACAGGCGCCGCCGCACAGGTAACGGTAATCGCAGTCGCGGCATTTCTCAATTGTGTCCACTGTGCAGTCAATCAATCTTGTGAATGACGGCGAATCAAGTACGGCTTTCAGTCCCTTTTCAAATATATTGCCGATGTACGTATGCTCGTTGCACCACGCATAACAGGGATATATACGTCCGTCGGGACGGACGTACAGGTTTTGTCCGATGCCGCAGGTGGTTAGGGGATGAAACGGCGTTTTCAGCA
>JAISJX010000144.1 GCA_031261145.1 Tannerella sp. | reverse complement strand
TTTCCCGGTTGGCAACCGGAACGATGACTTTTTTACCTTTCAGGTGCTCGTTTTTCGGGTCGTTCTGATTGATACAAACGGCGGTATCGCCCAAAATGGTTTCCGGACGGGTGGTGGCTACCACGGCATAACCGTCTTCGCCCACAATCTGATAGCGAAGATAATAGAGTTTTCCCTGTTGCTCCTTGTAGTTCACTTCCTCGTCGGAAAGAGCCGTTTTAGCGACCGGATCCCAGTTGACCATCCGCACGCCTCGGTAAATCAGTCCTTTGTTATAAAGATCGACAAAAACCTTGATGACGCTTTCCGACCGTTTTTCGTCCATCGTGAAACAGGTGCGATCCCAGTCGCAGGAGGCGCCTAACTTTTTCAACTGCTCCAGGATAAGCCCGCCGTGTTTATGCGTCCATTCCCAGGCATGTTCCAAAAATTGTTCGCGGGTAAGGTCTGTCTTTTTGATGCCCTGCTCCGCCAATTTGGCAACCACTTTCGCCTCGGTTGCAATGGAGGCATGGTCGGTTCCCGGCACCCAACACGCATTCTTCCCCATCATCCGCGCACGGCGAACAAGGATATCCTGAATGGTGTTGTTCAGCATGTGCCCCATGTGTAACACACCCGTCACATTCGGAGGCGGAATCACGATCGTATAAGGTTCACGCTCATCCGGCTCAGACTTGAAAAAACCATGGTTCAACCAATATTGATACCATTTTCCTTCCACACAGGAAGGGTCGTACTTACTTGCAATTTCCATACCTTTCTAACATATAATTTAATGCGCATGAAGACATTTTTTTTTCAACATTCCCGTACAATTCGGAAAAATCAGAAAAAAATCCGCTCCGTCCGCTGTCTTTTATGCAATATTCGTATTCCATCTAAAAAACAATATTTCAGCGCAAAACACGTCTCCATTGCATATATTTCAAATTATTTCATAGTTTTCACTCTGCAAAAATAGCAAATTAAATTGAGAATGAAGATTTTTTGTATCTTTGCCGTCGATTTAAATTTGGAACGATAAGAATATGCAAAAGAATTTGGTTATTGTTGAGTCTCCTGCTAAAGCAAAAACGATTGAAAAGTTTTTGGGCAAAGATTACAAAGTGATGTCAAGTTACGGACATATCCGTGATTTAAAAACGAAAGAGTTTAGTATTGACATTGAGAATAATTATGCGCCTCAGTATGTTATCCCGGCTGATAAGAAAAAATTAGTCTCTGATCTGAAAAAAGCGTCCCAGGATGCCACTCAGGTACTGCTCGCTTCCGATGAGGACCGCGAGGGAGAAGCCATTGCATGGCATTTGTCAGAAGTCCTGGACTTGGACAAAAAAAATACACAGCGAATTGTTTTCCACGAAATTACGAAGAACGCCATTCTTCACGCGCTGGAAAATCCGCGGAGTCTTAATGTTGATCTGGTGAATGCTCAACAGGCGCGCCGGGTTTTAGACCGTATCGTGGGATTCGAGGTTTCCCCGATTTTATGGAGAAAAGTAAAACCGGCTCTATCGGCCGGTCGCGTGCAATCCGTGGCGGTTCGCCTGATTGTGGAACGCGAACGTGAAATCCAACAGTTTGTATCGGAAGCATCCTACCGGATCATCGCGACCTTTGTGTTGCCCGACGGAACAACCCTGCTGAAAGCCGAACTGAACAAACGGATGAAAGACAAGGAAGAAGCAAACGCCTTCCTCGAATCGTGCCGTTCGGTTCCTTTCGTCATTGATGATATAACGACCAAACCGATCAAAAAATCGCCGGCTCCCCCGTTCACTACTTCGACCTTGCAACAGGAAGCCGCCCGCAAACTGGGCTTTTCCGTTTCGCAAACAATGATGGTGGCGCAACGGCTCTACGAAGCGGGATATATCACATACATGCGTACCGACTCTTTCAACCTGAGCGATTTAGCCCTTGGAGCATCGAAAGCGGAAATCACTAAAACGTATGGCGAAAAATATTACAAATTCCGTAAATATCACACAAAGAGCAAGGGAGCGCAGGAAGCGCACGAAGCCATTCGTCCTTCCTACATGAACAATCCCGAAATCAGTGGCAGCCAACAGGAGAAGCGATTATACGATCTGATTTACAAACGTACGATTGCCTGTCAAATGGCGGATGCCGAATTGGAAAGAACGACCATTTCCATCGGCATCGGAGATAAAAAAGAAAAATTTGTTGCAGCAGGCGAAGTTATCAAGTTTGACGGATTCCTGCACGTTTATATGGAAAGCCCGGACGAGGACGCCGAAAAAGAACAGGACAACGGACTGCTTCCGCCGGTCAAATTGCATGAGCAACTGAAAATGGAGGAAATAACAGCAACCGAACGTTTTACGCAACGTCCGCCGCGATATACGGAAGCCAGTCTGGTGCGCCATCTCGAAGAATTGGGTATCGGCCGCCCTTCCACGTATGCTCCTACTATTCAGACTATTCAGAACCGGGAGTATGTGGTGCGGGAAGACAAACCCGGAGAAGAACGTATCTATACGATTCTCTCCCTGAAAAATAACAGGATTACGTCCGCCCAAAAGAAAGAAATGGTTGGCGTCGATCGGAATAAATTAACGCCTACCGATATCGGAACAGTAGTCAATGACTTTTTAATGGAGTATTTCCCTGCTATCCTGGATTATAACTTTACGGCCAATGTCGAAAAAGAATTTGACACCATTGCCGATGGAGAATTGGTTTGGACGGAAGCGCTGGATAAATTCTATAAACTCTTCCATCCGATTGTGGAAGCGACCTCCGCCGTAAAGACAGAACATAAAGTAGGTGAACGCGCCTTAGGCATTGATCCTCAGAGTGGAGAACCCGTCTTTGTGAAGATCGGGCGGTACGGCCCGATCGCCCAGATCGGACAAGCCAAACCGGACGACAGAAAGGCTTTCAAACCTCGTTTTGCTTCCCTCATGAAAGGTCAGTCAATCGAAACAATCACGCTGGAAGAAACGCTGAAACTCTTTGAATTACCCCGCAGTGTCGGAGAATATGAAGGTGAAGAAATCATTGCCGGCGTAGGACGTTTCGGCCCGTTTATCCGCCATGATGGGAAATTTATCTCGATCCCGAAAACATTGAACCCGCTCTCCATCACCACAGAAGAGGCTATTCTGCTGATTAACGAGAAACGGAACAAAGAATCGCAACGTCATATCAAATCGTTTGAGAATGAAGGAGAAGGCATGGAAATTCTAAATGGCCGTTACGGCGCATACATCGCATTCAATGGCTCCAACTATCGCCTGCCGAAAAATGTGGAACCGGAGAAACTGACCTTGGACGATTGTAAGAAAATCATCGCCGAAGCCGCAACTAAACCGGCCAAAAAACCGGCAAGCAAAAAGAAATAAGCCGAAGGCGAAGGACGCTACCAATACAGGGTACACGGTGCACGATTTGAACACCCATTGTCGTGCACCGTGCACCCTGAACCTTGCACCCTGTACCCGGTCTTATCCGTCATTTCCAATTATTTGATAGTATTGATATGGAAGTCCTGCGGACTATCATTCCTAAGCGGATTTTTTTTCGGGCAAAACAGCTCTCTTTGTCTTTATTTTCCCAATTTTCCGCTCAACTCTTTCAATAGCGCATCCGCATCCTTGATCGTCTCGCCGTTTTCGTTGTAAATCCCAACAATATACGCTCCTTTCCAGATTACGGGAATATCACCGTTGTAACGGTCTTTGATCAGCAACGCGCCTTCATTAAACTCTAATGGCTGTTTGGTAAAGGTAAAATAGTTTGCCAGTACCGTCTTCGCTTCTTCTTTCGACTTGGCATCCACCACAAAACATTGAAATACCTGACTATTCGTTTCATATTTTGCGGCGAAAGCCGATTTAAGAAACTCATGGCCAATATAATTAGATGTTATATAAACCTCGGAGTAAGGTATTTTTCCTTTTTCCGGAAAGAGTTTGGCAATGGCAGGATAACCGGCATCCGGATCAATCTTGCCGGACAACCCTTTTCCAATCGCCTGAAGCGTCTGTCCAACGTCGTCCGAACTGTTACTCCACATTTTCACATAAACAGATCCTGCAAAGAAAAACAAATGGCTTGCATCCCCCTGCGCCTCTCCGCCTATGGAAAAATGCGTCATTTCCTCCGAACGCTCCGAGGCGTACATCCCAAAAGCATCTTCCGGCGTCGCATGGCGATAAGCCTGCATGGTGATGTAATCATCGCCTTTCTTGTATTCTATGGACGTCATTTCCCGGAAGTTATTTTCCAAAAACAAAGGAGCGGCGCCATCTATCCGGTCATACAAATTATCGGGGTCAAAAACCTCTGTTTCATCCGATAACGTCCATCCGGCTATCGCAGGCATCCATGCCTTCAATTGCTCCGGCGTCTGCGCCGAAAGAAACTGGGACAAAAAAAGGAATATAAATGAAATGCTTAAATATCTCATGAATATCAATCGTTTACTATGTTAAAAACTCATTGGGTACATTCATCACCGGTTTGATCGCCGCAATTTTCTTCGCCACATCAAATCCGGACGGACACTGAACCTTACAGCCATTCTTACAAGTCTGGCATGTTTTTTCCGGCAGATTCAATTCCAGAAGCGTTTCTTTCGACAAACTTGCATTTTTATAGCCATACGCATACATGTACGCGCGCATCATATCCGGAATCGGTAAGTGTTCGGCGCAAACTTCTTTACATTTCCCGCATTGCTGACAGTATAACATTTCTTTATCGCACAGCATCGCCAGATATTCTTTTTCACTGTTTGTCAAGGCCGTATCTTTCACAGCGGCCAAGCATTCGTCCAGTTCATCAAAATTGGAAAATCCGGGAATGATGGTTGCAATATTTTCGTTCTTCCATACCCATTTCAGACAGGCTTGCGCGTTAATTTTCTTCTTTCCGGCTGCATCTTCAACACCGCCGGTCATGGTTTTCATCGCTACAAAACCGACTCCGGCTTTGATTCCCCGCTCAATCGCCTCGTCCGTCTCTTTCAGCGTGTTCAGCTTGAAGTTGTAACTCAACAGGATAACATCATAGACTCCGGCCTTCACTCCGGCGTCTATCAATTCCGGTTTATTGGCATGGGTGGAAAATCCGATATTGCGAATCTTCCCGTCCGCCTTAAACTTTTTCAGCAGGTTGATGACCCGTTCATCGGTTATCTGTCCGGGCTTGTCAAGCGCATGGGTGAAGAAAATTTCCACATAGTCCATCTGGAGACGTTTCAAACTCAAGTCCAACATTTCCGTATAATCTTTCTCAAAACTATCTTTCAGCGGATAGTCAAACTTCCCCTTGGTGGCAATTGTAAATGAATCTCGTGGCTTGTCTTTGAAGAAATTACCCAGCATCTCCTCATTCTTGCCATTCTGATAACCATGCGCCGTATCAAAATGCGTAATCCCCGCATTATACGCGGCTCTTACCACATTCGGATTATCCGCACGCATAACGCCCATACTGAGAATCGGCAGTTTAAGCCCTGTCCTGCCTAATATCCGGGTGGGATATTCTGTTGTTTTACTGACGGACGACGCACTCATAGTGGATGCCGCCACATTCGGAAAAAATAATGCGCCTGCTCCGGCCGTTGCCGACCAGCGGAAAAAATCTCGCCGGTTTACCTTTTTTGTTTCCATCGTAATTGTTTTTTTAAAAATTAAAGACTAATCATATAACCCCCACAAAGATAGTACATGACGGGAAGAAAACAAACTTTTTGTTTTTCAAATTTAACTCCCCGGCGGCAAAACGAAAAAGAAAAAGCGCAACGCGAAAAATACGCCTTGTAAACGAAGACCTTACCGACAGCAAGTTACATCCGCTCCGGCGCGTCGATTCCAAGCAACGACATACCCGATTTTACAATCTCAGCCACTTTGGCCGACAAAACCAACCGCATCTTTTTTATATCTTCATTCGCCTCATTCAGAATCGAATAATCATGATAAAACTGATTGAACTCTTTCACCAAATCATATACATAATTGGCAATGCAGGCCGGACTAAACGCATCGCCCGCCTCTTTTACCGCCGTTGAAAAGTCAGCCGCCAACTGGATCAATGCCTCTTCCTTGGCCGAAAGGGGCGTTGTAAGAAGCAGTTGTTCAGGAATTTGGATACCCTGCTCTTTCGCCTTGCGCAGCACGGAACAGATACGAGCGTGCGTATATTGAATAAAAGAACCCGTGTTCCCATTGAAATCAATGGATTCTTTCGGATTAAACGTCATATTCTTACGCGGATCGACCTTTAAGATAAAGTATTTCAGCGAGCCTAAACCTATGATACGGATAATCTTATCCGCCTCTTCCCGGCTCAGCCCGTCCAACTTACCCAATTCGCCGGATATTTCACGGGCTGTACGAATCATTTCCTCCATCAGGTCATCCGCATCAACCACTGTTCCTTCACGGCTTTTCATCTTGCCTTCAGGCAATTCAACCATACCATACGAAAAATGGACTAATCCTTTTCCAAAAGCAAAACCAAGTTTATCTAACAGGATTGAAAGCACCTGAAAATGATAATTTTGCTCATTTCCAACGACATAAATCATCCGATCGATCGGATAATCATCGAAACGCAACTTCGCCGTACCAATATCCTGCGTCATATACACAGACGTCCCGTCGGCTCGGAGCAACAACTTTTCATCCAAGCCCTCGCCGGTCAGATCAGCCCAGACCGAATGATCATCACGCTGATAGAAAACGCCTTTCCGAAGACCCTCCAGCACCGTCTTTTTTCCTTCCAGATAGGTTTGCGATTCATAATAGATGCGGTCGAAATCCACGCCAAGTTGTTTGTAGGTCTCGTCGAAACCCGCATAAACCCAGCTATTCATCGTTTCCCACAGTTTCACAACCGCTGCATCTCCGGCTTCCCAACGGCGGAGCATCTCTCGCGCTTCGGCCATCAAAACAGATTGCGCCTCCGCTTCCTCCTTCGTCAGTCCTTTCGCTTCAAGCGCCTTCAATTCTTCTTTGTAATGTTTATCGAACAGCACATAAAAATCGCCGACCAAATGGTCACCCTTCTTACCCGAAGAAGCAGGCGTCACGCCGTCGCCCCATTTTTGCCATGCCAGCATAGACTTGCAAATATGAATCCCGCGGTCATTGACAATATTGGTTTTCACAACCTTATATCCATTCGCCTTCATAATCTCCGACAGGCTGAAACCCAACAGGTTATTACGTATATGTCCCAAATGAAGCGGTTTATTCGTATTCGGCGAAGAGTATTCTATCATCACCAACGGCGACTGTTCCGTCACCGGCCGAATCCCGTATTGCGGTTGGCTGTTCAGTTCGTTCAACAGTTCTATCCAACAAGTTTCCGCGATGGTCAGATTAAGGAATCCTTTGATCACATTATACTCAGCGACAGCCGGTTCGTTCTGCATCAGGTATTCCCCGATGTCTTGCGCCGTTTGCTCCGGGGATTTCTTCGACAAGCGAAGATACGGGAACACGACGAGCGTCAGATGTCCCGGATATTCTTTTTTTGTCTTTTGCAATTGCACTTGTTCCGCAGTAA
>JAISJX010000132.1 GCA_031261145.1 Tannerella sp. | reverse complement strand
TCATAGTTATCGGGAGAAATAACAACCGAAAAACCAATGTTCTTGCATTTGGTCTTTTTCAATTCCAACATCGTCCGGAGGGCATGATCAAAACCGTTTCTCATGCCTCTTTTGGCATCATTCAGCGCCGGCAACCCTTCCAGACTTACCCGGATCAGAATCTTGGGATATTTATTGGCTAATGCGACGATCTTTTCCGTATTATATCCGTTCGTACTTAATTCCAACAGAGATGCTTTAGGGTACAATATACCGAAAATCTTATCTATATCTTCTCTTATCGTCGCCTCTCCCCCGGTGATATTTATGCGTAACCCGTCCGGGAGGTTTTCGTAACAGGTATAATCTATTTCGTCCTCCTTTTTGGTTTGATGTTTCCAAATATTACACATGTTACATTTTGCATTACAGCGAAATGTGGTAATAAGGCTTCCTTGAACAATATTCTTCATTTTTATCTATTTGGTTTCAACATTTTCAACTAATATACTTATTATTATAGATTTCCAGCAGACGGTTATAATACGTATCCGCCAAAAAACTATTTTGCGCCTTTTGAGCTATTTCATGATAATCAAATGCGATTTCATACATCTTCCGGATGTTATTTCTTAAATCGTCCGGATTCCCGGATTCAAACGACAGTCCATTGATGCCTTCTTCAATCAATTCCGGTATTCCGCCAATCTTTGCGCCAAGAACCGGCGTCCCCATGCAAAGCGCTTCAATCACGCTGTAAGGGTTGTTTTCGTACCAAATGGAAGGAAGAACCAGAAAACGGGCGCGTTGTACAATCGGCAACAACTGTTCAAACGGTAATTGCCCTGAAAATTCAATATTTGCTTGCGGGTATTGTGTTTTATACCTGTCCAACAAAGGCCCGCCCCCGATGATTTTTAGCGGAAAAGGCACGTGTTGGGCTGCTTCCAACAGGGTTTCCACTCCTTTTTCTTCGGACAGACGCCCGACGTAACAATAGTAGTCTTCTTTGGCGACAACAGAGGGGTTTTCTTTATGCATAAAATTATGCAACACATCAATTTGCTCCGAACGAAAACCGGCGGAAACCATTTTTTCCTTCAAGAAGAAACTGGGACTGATAAACCGGTCGGTGATCCGTTCCAATTTTTTCCGGTTCCAATACACCGCCTCCATCCAAGCCAGCAGACTTGCCACGCGGCTGTTCTTCATACAGCGATGCGTCAATACATTCAGCTTGTCCGTATAGCATAACTCGCATGGCTTTCCGGCACGCAAACAATTATAGGCCGGGCAGATTAATTTGTAATCATGCAATGTCCAAACAACCCGTATCCCCCTCGTATGGGCGACTTGCGCAATGACCGGCGACAGGTAGGAATGGATATTGTGCAAATGCACCACGTCAGGTTTGAAATCGTTCAGGATTTGATTGAACTTGGCGACTACGCCGGATGAACGGAAAATCCGTACCGCGGCTTTCATCTTTTGATATAATCCACGCGCAGAAAAAGAGATTTCTTCCGGGAAATAAGCGTCATAAGGCGAGGCTATATTATCCGGGTGCTGCATGCTGAAGACAGCGACGGCATGCCCCTTCGCCTTCAGCAATCGCTCGGTAGTCAGAACAGCCGTACAATCACCGCCCCTCGGATAATAAAACTTGTTTACTAAAAGAATCCGTGCCATAATACTCTTTCCCGGTTAATTTTAAATGATAAATGTAACTTTATTCTATTCCTTATAACGGGAGGTTTAACGAAATATTATACTGCGAAAAATTATTTTTAATACTCATAAGGCTTTTAGCCTTAAATTGACGACATTGGGTTGCTTCGCGCTTCCTGCTTCCGCCGTAGAAACGTTCATGTATGGCACACATGGATGAGCCGACACGCGCGGGACGGTCATGTGTGCCATACATTGGTCTGCCGACAGGCGCGGGATGGTCATGTGTGGCACACATTGCCTTGCCGACACGCGCGGGACGGTCATGTGTGGCACACATTGGTCTGCCGACGGCTGCGGGACGGTCATGTGTGGCATACATTGCCTTGCCGACGGGCGCGGGACGGTCATGGCAGTATGCCGGAGGTCTGCCGACAGTCGCGGGATAGTCATGGCAGTATGCCGGGGATGTGCCGACAGTCGCGGCGTAATAATGTCGTTATGCGCAAAGACCTGACAGGTTTTGAAAACCTGTCAGGTCTAAATACCGTTACGGATTATAAATCCTGATAATAGAATTTGATGGAATCCGAATCCAATCAACGCCGATATGCGCCGCACGGCGAATTATTGAATCATTGAATCTATTTCTCGCAGATTGAATGAATTTAAACGCAGATTGAATGGATTAAAAATCCGCGGAATCTGCGCTTGAAATCTGCGAAATCTGCGAGAAATCTTTTGAATCATTTTCCGCCGTAAGGGTTCTGATCGGCTTCGGTCACGGCATCGTTGTTCAGCATTTCCATTTGAGGAATCTGGCAGAAGAAACGATAATCGTTGGATTCCAGATAACATGGCTGGCCGGGAGCTGCGGGATAACCATTGATGTATTGAAGTCCCCAAATGTAATGTCCACCCGGATTGGTTTCCGATTCGCCATAGCGCTCCAAGCGTTTTTGCAGGCGCACCAAATCGTAGAAACCGGATTGTCCTTCGCAAATCAGCTCTTTGCGGCGTTCCACATAGATGTCTTCCAGCAAATCGTTGCCGCTTGCATGCCTGGTAGGCGTTGCATTACGGGCTGTCTGCAGGCGGTTCAGCAGTTGCAAAGCCTCGGCTTCCCGCTGGCTGTTTGCCGCCGATTCGGCCATGATCAGCAACATCTCTGCACCACGCATCAGGCAAACTTCCGGGTATGTTGCACTGCCAATGACCGTACCTTTGTCTAACCCGTAATGTTTATACTTATCGAAAGCCCATTTTGTATTGATCTCGCTGTTCGCATTTTTCTCCCGTTTCCAGAACTGATAGCGGTCGTCCGTTTTCTCGAACAACGCTTCAAATTTACTATCGGCAAAGAAGTCAAGGAAGGAGTAGATAGGGCCGTCGGCATAGCCTTCGCCGTAGCTTTCGTCCTGATTGTACCAGAAATTAAACTGGGTAGAACCGCCCAGATTGTTGTTCGGCGTATATTTCATAGCCCAAACCACTTCGTCATAACCGCCGGAAATCATTTCGTCGAAGCCGGAGCGATATTCATCGCGCGTCAGCAGGGTGCTGTGACTGTCATAGACCGTCTTGGCTTCCGTATAAGCGCCGCTCCAGTTTTGCATTACCAGATAGACCCTGGCCAAGATGCCGGAGCATATTTCGGAATTGATAAACCACAGCTCTTCGGGATGATAATTGGCCAATAACGACTTGGCCGAAGTCAGGTCGGATACGATTTGGCTATATATCTCTTCCACCGTAGCGAACCCTTTATGCGCTTCGTCGTCGGACGAAGTACGCAGGATAACGCCCCGCTTGTTCCTGGCAATAACGTAGGTTTGCTGATAGTTTTGTATCAGGTGGAAATACTGGATGGCGCGCATAGCTAACGCCTGTCCCTTGATCTGTTGTTTCTCCGATTCGTTACCGGCTGCACCATCTATGTTGGTCAGGATAATATTGGACAGGTTGATCACACTATAACACATCGTCCAGATACGCTCAGCCTCGCTATTGCTTTGGGTCTTGGCGTTGGAGTATTGATAAGTAGTCAACTGACTGCCGCCCATATTGGTATGGCACAAAATATCCGATCCGCCCAAATCCACATACATCTGGAAACCGGGAAGCCCGGCAAATACACGATCACTCTTATTATTAAAATATAATTGCCGGTAGGCCGACGTCAGTACCTTGTTTAACTGGGGCACGCTTTTTAGCACCTCGCTATCGGAAACATCGGTGTAGGAGTTCGTCGTCAAATCGTCGTTACACCCCGTAAGCGTTATTCCGGTTAATGCCATCGATAATAATATACTAAATATTCTTTTCATATATATCATTTTTTATTGAATTAAAATGTAATTTGAACACCTGCCATATACAGTCTCCTGGATCCTTGGATACCATTGTCCGTATCGACATTCCCATTGTAACTGTTCCCTAACACACCTGTCTCAGGATCGCTATACCGGTCGGCTGCCGGGCCAAAAGTCAAGAGGTTGTTTCCGGTTACATACACCCGGAGGTTTTCCACAAAGGCTTTTCGGGTCAGCGCTCTTGGCAGGTTGTATCCGATGGTGAGATTCCTCAGGCGCCAATAGTGGTTGTCGAACACAAAGTTGTCGGCATATTGGACTGTAGCGCCATATTGTGCATACGACCAGCGGGGAAGGGTTACATTCACATCGCCCGGTTTTCTCCAACGATCCTGGATCAAGTCTTGCACCATACCTATGCCCGGACGGTTCGTGATACGTTCTTTGTAAGTATAGTCGGACATCTTGGAACCGTAGGAATAATAGAACATAAAAGACAGGTCGAAACTTTTGTACTGAAGGTTATTTGTGATGGAGCCAAACATTTTGGGAATAGCCGTACCTACATATACATAATCGTCGGTAGTGAGCTGCGCCCTGTCTTCCGTACGTACCCATCCGCCGTTAGCATCTTTCTTCAACCAACCCGGAACGCCTGTTTCGGGATTCACGCCATCGTATCGCGGGGCAATAAATTCATAAATTGATTTACCTTCCTCCATCTTATAGGTACAAGCCGTACCGCTATAGACGTAAGCGCCGGTGGGCAAGTAGGTAACCTCGTTCTTGAGCGTACTCAGATTGGCGTCGATGTCCCATCTGAAATCTTTGGATTTAAAGATGTTGGCATTCAGCGTCAGTTCAATGCCGCTATTCCGCAAGTCGCCGATATTCATATTGTAACCGGTGGCTTCGCCTACCTGCGCCGAAATGGGGAGGTCTTTGTAATACAACAAATCATGCGACGTACGTGAGTAATACTCAATCGTACCGCTCAAACGGCTGAATATCGTAAAGTCTAAACCCACATTCCATTGTTGGTTGCTTTCCCATTTCAAATCGGGGGTAGCATAGGTATTCGGTTTGAGTCCGGGTTTCAGGTAGAGGTCGTCGGCCGTATAAGTTCCCTGATAGCCATACAACACTTCATCACCGGCTCTTCCACTCCCTTCACGCTTGATTAGTTTATCGTTACCGGTTGTACCGTAACTGGCGCGAAGAGATAAATTGTCGATCCATTTTGTGTCTTCCAGGAATGTTTCTTTGGAAATTCTCCACGAAGCGCCTGTTGACCAGAAAGCTCCCCAACGATTGTCGGCATGGAAACGGGAAGAACCGTCTTCGCGGACAGAACCGGAAATATAATACTTATCGCGGAAATTGTAATCCGCTTTCCCGAAGAAAGACAGCAAGCCATATTTATCGCGACCGCCCCATACGCCAAAATCTTTCGTCGTGTTCGACAGTTCGTACTTGCCTAATTCCATGATACCGGAACCCCATCCCTGTTCATAATGAGAATCCCAAGCGTACCATTCCTGCCCGGCCATAGCGGTGACGGTATGATCGGCTCCGATTTTCCAATCGCCGGACAATACGTTATTCCAAGTGGTCGAACGCTGATTATAGTCATAACGGCTGGCATATCCGCCGTCAGCCAGAATGGAGACGCCATAAGGCGCTGTTTGTCCGCTACCGTGTACGGCTGAATCATAGTTCATACTTCTTGACCAGTAATCGTCAATACTCAAAGCCGTACGGAATTTCAGGTTTAACGGCAATTTGAACTCCGTATAGAACTGGGAGGCCATGATATGTCCCATGTTGTTGTTGAAACTGTCGTCGTTGTCGTTATCCCAATAGTCGCCCGAATTGTTTAATATCTGGATTCCGAAGAAGTTATTGGTATATTTACCGTAGTCATACATACGCTTTCCTGACTTTTCCGAGACTACCCATCCGGTATTGTCTTCGTTTCGCAACCATGGAGAGGCCAGCGTGGTCATAAAGTTCAAGGCGCGGCTGCTACCTCCGGAGAGGTTCTGGCGGTGATGCGAATAGGCCAAACTTCCCCCGGCTTTCCACCAACTGTTGATTTCGGTGTCAAGATTCGTGCGGAAAGAATACCGTTTGTAGTATTGACGGTTGCCATATCCCAGGTCGTCCAGATAGCCTCCTGAGAAATAGTAGCTCGTCTTACCGTTGTCGGTTTGTCCGCTCAGGTCGGCATTGTATTCCTGACGCAATTTGCGGGAAAAGACGGCTGCATAACCATCCCAGTCTTTTTTGTCCCACACGTATTCCAACTTGGGATTCATATAGGGGTTACCGTTTCCGTCGTGTAATATATAGTTTTCATCAATATATTTGAACGGAGTCACATAGATTTTCTCCCCTCTTGAGTTGGTCGTCGCTTTTACCTGCCGGGTCAAAGCATTGTTGGAGGCATAGTCTCCGGCAGCTTGAGTCGATAATCCGTCGTATAACAAGCCGTCATAATACAAGGCATACCATGTATTTTCGAGTTGTTCATACGGATTGGCTTT
>JAISJX010000039.1 GCA_031261145.1 Tannerella sp. | reverse complement strand
TATTGATTATTAATGGATTGCTTCGGGATTTGCCCTCGCAATGACGTGTAAAATACCCTTTTTGGTCAGCCCCAAAAAGAGAAGGAATAGAATTTGCATTCTATTCCTTCAACGTTCTTTGGAGGTTCCTAGCGTATTCGAACCGCTGTAAACGGTTTTGCAGACCGGCGCCTAACCACTCGGCTAAGGAACCTTGTTTGGTTTCGGATTGCAAAGATAGGTGTTTTTTTTGATTACGCAAAAAATGTTGGCTGTTTCGTAAGAAAGAAATGATTTTTGCCCGTTTTTTTCGATAAAGACAAAAGATTTGGCTGTTTTGAACGGATTTTTTCTTCTTTTTTTGTCGGTCTGTCAAAAAAATGGTTACTTTGTTTGCTGATTGTGATTGAAAAAAAAATTTGTACTTGATGAATTATATAGAAACAGAAATCCCCGGCGTTTGGATTATTGAACCGGTGGTGTTCAATGATCCGAGGGGTTATTTTATGGAAACGTATAAACTGTCTGAATTTGAACAGTATATTGGGAAAGTCGATTTTGTGCAGGATAACGAATCGTGCTCGTCTAAAGGTGTGCTTCGTGGATTGCATTACCAGTTGGCGCCTTATTCGCAGGCGAAGTTAGTGCGTGTGATTCTGGGAAACGTGCTGGATGTGGCGGTCGATCTTCGCCAAGGGTCTCCTGCGTTTGGAAAATCGGTGTCGGTTGAGTTGTCGGCGGATAATAAAAGACAGTTATTTATCCCGCATGGTTTTGCTCATGGATTTTATGTGATGAGCGAGACGGCGGTTTTTACATACAAAGTGGATAATCCGTACGCTCCGGCGTATGAAAGAGGAATTCGGTTTGACGACCCGGCTGTTGGAGTGGATTGGAAAATCAGTGGAAATGAGGTATTGAATACATCGGAGAAAGATGCCCAATTGCCCCTGTTTAAGGATGCAGAGATAAATTTTCAGTATAATAAATGATGGAAAAACAGATGAAAACATACTTAGTGACTGGTGGAGCAGGCTTTATCGGAGCGAATTTTGTGAAATATATGCTTTCGACTTATCCCGGTATCCGGGTGGTTGTCTTGGATTTGCTGACGTATGCAGGCAATCTGGGAACGATTAAGGATAACATTGATAACGAACGGTGTATATTTGTAAAAGGCGATATCTGCGACCGTGCGTTGGCAGAAAAGATTTTTACGGAATATGAGGTTCAGTATGTGGTGAATTTTGCGGCGGAGAGCCATGTGGATCGCAGCATTGAAAATCCGCAACTGTTCTTGGTTACGAATATCCTTGGAACGCAAAACCTGTTGGATGCGGCGCGTAAGACGTGGGTGACGGGCAAGGACGCCGCGGGTTATCCGGTGTGGAAGGACGATGTGCGATTCCATCAGGTCTCTACGGATGAGGTCTATGGCAGTCTGGGTGCAGAGGGATATTTTCAGGAAACAACGCCGCTTGACCCGCGTAGCCCGTACAGCGCATCGAAAACAAGTGCGGATTTGTTCGTAAAAGCCTATTCCGAAACATATAAAATGCCTGTTAGCATTACCCGTTGCTCTAATAACTACGGGCCATATCATTTTCCGGAGAAACTTATCCCGCTGATAATTAAAAATATATTGGAAGGGAAAAAACTGCCTGTTTATGGCGACGGAAGCAATATACGTGACTGGCTTTATGTCGAAGACCATTGTAAAGCCATTGACTTAGAGATACATCGTGGCAGGGTAGGGGAGGTCTATAATGTCGGGGGACATAACGAATGGAAAAATATTGATATTGTTCGTTTGGTTATCCGGACGGTTCGCCAACTGATGACGGAAAATCCTGAATACCGAAAAGCCTTGAAAAAGAAAGAACCGGGGACGGACGGGCAACTCTCGACGGCTTGGATAAATGATGACCTGATCACCTTTGTGAAAGACCGTTTGGGTCACGACCAACGCTATGCCATTGATCCGGCTAAGATTACGAAAGAATTGGGTTGGTATCCCGAAACGAATTTTGAGGCAGGTATCGTGAAAACCGTTCGTTGGTATCTGGAGCATCAGGATTGGGTGGAAGAAATCACGCAAGGTGATTATCTGAATTATTATGAACGAATGTATGCAAACAGGGAGCTGTAATCTTGATAAGCGATTATGAGTCAAAAGTATCCTTCTGTTTTATTAGAAAACGCCGTGAATGAACTGGCCTCACTGCCGGGTATTGGCCGGAAAACGGCTTTACGACTGGCTTTGTATATGTTACGGCGTGATGCGGATTATACGGAACGGCTTTCGTCCGCTTTGTTGGCGTTGCGCAGGGATGTGAAATATTGCAGGGAGTGCCATAATATCTGCGACGAGGATTGTTGCGCCATCTGTTCAGACCCAAGGCGCGACCATTCAATGGTTTGCGTGGTTGAAAATATCAAGGAAGTGATGGCGATTGAGAATACGGCGCAGTTTCATGGCGTTTATCATGTGTTGGGAGGCATTATTTCGCCGATTGACGGTATCGGGCCGGCTGATTTGGAAATTGATAGCTTGGTGAAGCGGGTGGCCGACGGAGAAGTCCGGGAGGTCGTACTTGCGTTGAGTACAACGATGGAAGGCGACACGACCAACTTCTTTATTTACCGCAAATTATCTCCTTATAACGTGAAAGTGACGCTGATTGCACGCGGCGTTTCCATCGGCGATGAGATTGAATATGCGGACGAGGTCACATTGGGGCGTTCTATTGTGAACCGGATTGATTTTAATGATTCGATGAAACTATAAATATATGTACGAGGTGAAACTGTCGGTTGTAATCGTTAATTATAATGTCAAATATTTTCTGGAACAATGCCTTTATTCTGTTCGCGAGGCAGTTAAAGGGTTGGATGCGGAAGTGTTTGTGGTGGACAATCTTTCGACGGATGGTTCGATAGCTTATTTGCGCCCGATTTTCCCGGAGGTTGTTTTTATCGGAAACAAAGAAAATGTGGGATTTGCAAGGGCTAATAATCAGGCGATTTCCCAATCTCAAGGTGAATATGTACTGTTGCTGAACCCGGATACGGTTATCGGGGAAGACGGTTTGCGTACATTGTGCTGTTTTATGGACGAACATCCTGATGCAGGCGCGATTGGGGTGAAGATGCTGAACGGGCATGGCGCTTTTCTGCCGGAAAGCAAGCGGAGTTTTCCGTCGCCCTGGGTGTCGTTCTGCAAACTCTTTGGTTTATCAAGGTTTTTCCCTGATTCCAAGCGTTTTGCCGCATACAGCCTGCCGTATTTCAGCCCGAATGGACAACACAGGGTAGAGGTGCTGGCAGGAGCTTTTATGTTGCTGCGTCATAACGCATTGGATGAGATCGGATTGTTAGATGAAACTTTCTTTATGTATGGTGAGGACATTGATCTTTCGTACCGGATGATTTTGGGGGGATACAAAAACTATTATATTCCTGAGCGTATCCTGCACTACAAGGGCGAAAGCACCAAACATGGCGACAAAAAATACATCAAATCGTTTTACGGGGCGATGCTGATTTTTTACAAGAAATATTATCCGCAATCAGGCAAACTGATTTCCGGTTTGATTCGTTGCTCTGTCTTTCTCCGGGGAGGCTACGCCGCTTTGTTTGAGCGAAAAAAGAAAGTGAAGAAGATAAAAAACAGGCGTTTA
>JAISJX010000445.1 GCA_031261145.1 Tannerella sp. | reverse complement strand
GTTTCAAAAGAAGCGACGGGAGAGGTTTTTTCTACGCCGTCTTTGTCCCAGACATGAACGCTCCAGTAATATTTGGTAAACGGTTCGATGGATTTTCCGGCATACGTAATCAGCATGGCGTCGGAGGTTACTTTTTGGGTATCCCACAGTCCGCCCTTTCCTGAAACGACTGCGGTGGAATCTGTTCCTACGATTACCCTGTAAGCCTGCTGCAAAGCGCCATACCGGTCGTCATTCAGTCGCCACGACAAGCGCGGATTAGGGACATCCACGCCTATCGGAGCCGATAGATACTCGCAACGGAGCTGCACGGGACTTTCCTGCGCCTGCAAAACAGTCCCGCACCAACCCACCCAAAAAGCGGCTATTAAAACTTTTATTTTATTCATCATCTCCCAACTAATTATGTTTTTCGCCTGTTTTCAAACCAAAATCATCCATGCTCATTATACCATAGTCAAACTGCTCATAGTCACTTCCTGATGGATAAGTTTTCACATTCCTGAAATGTCCGGGCGAAACAAGTCCCGGAGACGGATGGTTATGGAACGGGCCTAACAGGTTTTTATTACTGCCGATCACTTTTATTTCGATGCTGTTATCGCCTTTTTTGATCAGCTTGGATACATCCAATGAATACGGTTTAAATGCGATAACTCCGGCAGATTGCCCATTTACAAGGACTTCGCAGACAGCGCCGGCCCATTTGTCAATAAATACGCTGTATCCGGCCTGCGTGTCGGCAATGTTGTACGCCTTCAGGTACGAAACGCTTTTCGCATAGAACGGCCAGCCTTGCTCCTTCCAACTTCCTGTGTAGAAGTTTTCTATCGGAGCGACGAGCGTCCATCCTTTGGCCGCCGGTACCACCTTGAACTGCCCCAGGATATACACCGGTTCTATTTCCGCATGAATCTTCATGGGCGATACTTCCAGCGACAGGACATTTTCGCCGTTCTTCACATAATCGCTTATGCTATAAACATCCATCTCGCGATCTAACCACCATTTACCTTGTTCCGGCTTTATCGTTACACCATTGATAGTGACTGTATAAAGCGTGGAACGTTCTATTACGGCCTTCATACCGGACGTATTAATACCGGTTCCAACCGTGAATTTGTAGGAAGCCTTGAAGCCGCCGGTCGTAAACGTATCCCTGCTCACAATGCTGTTTTTATACTGAACCGAGGTATTCCATGGATTCCCGTCATTAAAACCATGATATTTAAAGGCTTTATCTGCGGCATAAAAGACATGGAGATCGTTATAACTCTCATTTCCGACCTTCAAATCACAGAAATCAATCGTTAAAACGTTGTCGTCCTGTACCGTTACCGCCTCACCGGTCGATGACAGGACGGTTGTATAATTCACTTGCTCAGGCAAAGAGTAACCGGATTGCTTTTTATTGAAAACATATAACAACAAACTTCCGGCAGGCGGCAGGTCGTAACTGATTTGGATTTGCTTGTCTTTCGCCGTCTCGGGATAATCCGCCATCTCACCCGTAATGGTCTTTAATTCAACGGCGTCTTTCCCGTTCAACCGTAAATTGCCTTTCGCAGATTCCGTCAGGCTGGAATTGACGAGGAACAGAATCTGTCCGTCGTCCATGATCCGGCGTTGATGGTATAAATCTGTGCCTGAAGCAATCTGAAAATCAACATCCGAAGAACGGTATGGAGCAATATCTATCGGCAAAGCATTGTTCAGGATTAAAATATTCTTGTTCCCGGAGAAAAATACTTTCACTTCTTCATTGGGCGCTCCATCCATGAAAGTGGGTGTGGAATAAGCGAGAATCGTTCCGCCGTTTTGGGCAAACTCCTTTAGCAATGCGAAGGTCGGAGCGTCAATATTTTCCGTCATTGGCGGAATAACCACCTTGGAATAAGCGCGTTTTCCTATAACAAACTTATTGTTTTTTATCGTTCCGTTATCTTTTATGATATTTTCCGAACCCAAATCATACTCTACTTGCTGTTTTTCGAGCGAAGTAATGAATTTCTGGAACGTTCGCCCTATTTCCATGTAGGTAGCGTTACTATTCCGGTAAGCATAATAAAGCCAGATAGAGGTGGTTGGCTCCAGAATAAGGATGTCGTTTATCTGTTCTCCGGCGGACAGGGCCATCGAAAGCCGTGCAAAGTGTAAATTCAGCGTTTTGTAATAAGGCCACCACGGGGAATGGTCGGTGAACACCGGGGGATAATCGTATTTCCGCGCTCCGGCAATGCTCAAATGCGACAAATGCTGGTTCATAAAATTGACGCCCAAGGCATATTCCCAATCGCCCAACCGTTTAAAATCCTCGAAAGATTCTTCCCAACCGCCGCCGCCATACGTTTCGCTCAGCGTCCGTTTGTATCCCATCTGGTTGGCAACACTGCGTAACTCCTTTACGGCGCGTATATTACCAAACTGCGCCTGAGGTGATTCATCGTTATACTGATTAAACAACATATCGATAGCGGGAAGCTGATGCCAGGCATACATCGCCATATTGTCGCCGCCGTCAGCTATGTCCGGCCAGCCATGTTCCCAGTAATGACCGGTGAGTTTGAGGTTATTCGCTTCGCAATAATCATGGCAGGGCTTAGCCCACCGGTCAATAAACAGTTGCAGCAATGTTTGCGTATAATTATGACGCACCTGTTTCCAGTTGCCGGTTTCTTCATACAGGGAGGGCAACTGTTCTTGCAAATCATAGCCCCATTTCGCTTTGAAAACATCGAATAAATCGGGCGTCCAGCGGATTCCGCCGGGAGGATTGATATTCGGTTCGTCGGTGAACCAGCCGGGAATGGTTTTTCCAAATTCATCGCCGAGATGACGCTTGTATCCGTCCATCGTGATTTCGATAAACTTCTGCGTCACGCCCGGATAAAGTAAATCGACATACGAAAATCCGCCGTACCACGGTGATTTTCCGGCATATCCTTTTCTGATTCCGTAATAATCGCCCGATTTACCGAGTTCGCTTTTCAAATCGGACGTGATGTCGCGGAAAGCGTCGTTTTCCTTCTTGTAACACAGGAACAAATCCGGTATGGTATCGGGAAATACGCTGAATTTCCGGAGGATAAGGCTTTGCCCCTGATTGTAGCTTTCAGGCATTTGAGCAGGCACGTGTCCCCCTGCGAATCCGCTGGGATATGAATTTTCGTCATATATCCATACGTTCATATCCAGTTCTTTACCTACTTCCACCGTGTAACGGAACAAGTCATACCATTCATCGGAGATGTATTCCGTAATCAATCCCGGACGCGGATGTATAAATACGCCTCCGAAACCTTTGTCCTTCATGTCGCGCATGGTACGGTCAATCATCTCGCGGGTGATTTTCGTGTTCCACACATAGAGTGGCGCCGTTCCGTAGTCTTTGGAAGGCGTCACAAACTGTGCGTTCAACCCGTCAAATGTATGAATATCATCCTTTCCCGTTTTCTCGCCGGATGTGCAAGACGCCCAACCGAGAATAACGGCAAGGCCATAAATCAAAAAATGTTTGTTGCTCATAATAACTTCTTTTTATTTTTGTTTAATTATTAATTCCGTCAAATATTGTAATTTATTACTGTATAATCTGTTGTCCGCTATGCAAGGCTGTTTCTTTTCCTTTCCAGATAAAGACGCCGACAAGACCTTCGGGCAGGGTTATCTCCGCTTTCAAGCGACCTTTGGCATCTATCGTATAATCGACGGAAATAATTCCTTTCGGATGCGGCGCCTTACCTTTAACATGCTTCAAACTACCTATATGAGGTTCTATTTTAACGGATCTGAAACCGGGTTCGGCGGGTTCGATTCCACAGACGGTCGCCAACAAATCGTAGTTCGGACTTGAACTCCAGGCGTGACAATCGGAACGTGTCGGCTCCGGATTTTCGGCAAATGTGGTTAATCCCATGGCAATCATGTTATCCCACGGTTTCAACATATCCACATAGCGTTCGGATAAGCCGACTTTTTTTAAGGCGCGGAACAAATAGAAACGGTAATAGAACGTGGCTTGTATCAACGACGGGTCGCTATCCAATTTATCAAACAGCGCCCGTTGTTTTTCCTGCGGTACGGCATCGGAAAGAATCCCCATGATATTGGCGTGCTGACTGTAACTCGTGCGTACTATATCATCTGAAATCAACTGTTTACTGTCGTCCCAGCATTGCTTCCATGTGTTTTGAATCAATGACTGATACAGATTGGCGTATTTCTTTGCCAAGTCGGGTTCGCCGAACGCATTCAAAAGTTCAATGGCATCTTTCAGCGTATAAGCAAATTGCAAGGTCAGGATGGATGAACCGCCGGTAATTCCGCCCGGAGGCACTCCGCCTAACGGTTTATTGTTGTCCCACGGCCATTCGGGCGGCCAATCGACAAAATTCCAATGAGGTGTAGCGCCTAACATCCCCGTTTGCGCATCCACTTTGCCGGCATACCATTCCAATACGGTCTTTACACCCTGAATACACTCATTTATAAATGCTTCGTCATCACGATGCATCCAGTAATCATGCACCATATTCACCCAATAAAGCGAAAATGGAGGAATATATTGCGGCACACGGCTCGGATAACGGCTGGCGGTGATGCCCTCAAACGAACGCGACCATCCGAAATTACGGATAGCTTTCCGCATAAGCCGGTCATCACCATCGACATACAACGAGATTAACGATTGAATACGTGTATCTCCCACATATTGCAACTGTTCGTAGTACGGACAATCAAAATAGGTCTCATGAGCGCACAAACGGGCTGTTCGCCAGCCTGTTTCCCATATTTTCCCGATGGATTTACGGTCGCTTTCAAACGAAGCGTTTTCACGGAAGGGGTATCCTGTATATTTTGCAGATAAATCATGTATCGTCAGCGGCTCGTCGGCCGTTTGGATATCCATCCGGATGTAACGCCATGTCTTGAACCACAACGGTCTGAACAGCCGGTTGCTGCCGCCATCGGGAAGAAAATGGTCGGAAAAAGCGTTTGTCATCTCGCGCCCGTCAATGTCATTTCTGTTTGCTTTTTGCCCGCCTTTAAACATGGCTTCGCTATACATTAAGATAATCCGGCTGCCGCGTCCACCGCCGGTGATTAGTTCGGGATAAGCGGTTGTAAGAAATTGTTGGTCAATCAATACGGATACTTTTTGGTGCGCGGGGATCACTAAGGGCGATGTTCCTTTCAGGAAGCCCTCCGGCACTTTAATCCCTTCCGCCCGCCGGATAGTTGCCATTCGTTGAGGCGTTTCCTCCATCAAAGGAATATCGCGGGGACACAAAACCCAGTCGTATCCGCTGCTCGAACCGTAAGGCTGGCCGCGTCCGACCATCAGGGGCGTTTGCCATCCGCTATCGTTAAATTCCGGCATTTCCCAGCCCCACGGATAAAGCGAAGCATCGACCCTGTCGCCGCAACCTACATCGTGACGGTTTTCGAGCGAGGGCGAATACGCCTCATCACGAAGCGCCTTCCACGACCTATCCGTGTTCACAACCTTTTCCCTGCCCGAATTACCCTGTACAATCAGGCCGGTCTTCAACGTCATCTGTGCGCCGGGAGCATAATCGCCAAAATTCCAAACTATTACAGCTATGGCATTCTGTCCTTTTTTGAGAGAAGCGGCAATGTCCACCGTCTCAAAATACCAATGGTTCACATCGCCCCTTGCAGGCCCCCAACAGACCGGCTGTCCGTTTACAAACAAACGGTACCGGTTGTCAGCCGAGATATTGATGATAAAAGAGGACGGTTGTTGCTCTAAATCAAATGTTTTACGAAAATGATACACACCATATTCGTGTAAAGGAACATGGGGGCACGTAATCCAACTCGCCTCCCATTTTTCGGTTGATAAAGCCGGATTCGGCAATGCTTCCGATTGAGCAAACATCCCATTTACAGCAAGTAACGCAAAAAAGATTGTCAGAATAAAATATCGCTTCATAATCATAATTTTAGATTTTAACGGTTCTTATTTACTTCAAACTGATACGTTCCCGAACCGACAGTGACCCACAACTTACCGTTTTCCGTTCCGGCAAATTTGACGTCAGCCGATGCCGACAGCGGCAAACCGTAGGTCTTCACTTGTTGCGCATCCGTAGCGGGCAGGCTGATTTTTGCCGTCGTATTGGCAGGCACAGAGACTTGTATCCGGTAGTCGCCTGCTGTCTGTTTCCATTCGCTGCGAATCGTTCCGTAG
>JAISJX010000444.1 GCA_031261145.1 Tannerella sp. | reverse complement strand
TTGTACTATAGGGATTTGTCCGAGCAGGGGGATGTGCAGTTCTTCGGCTAAACGTTTTCCGCCATCTTTTCCGAAGATATAATATTTGTTCCCGGGCAACTCGGCGGGGGTGAACCATGCCATATTTTCAATAAGTCCCAATACGGGCACATTCACTTTTTCTCCGGTAAACATAGTAATCCCTTTGCGGGCATCGGCTAAGGCGACGTCTTGCGGGGTGGTTACGACGATGGCCCCGGTTATGGCCAGTGTTTGCACCATCGTCAGGTGGATATCGCTTGTGCCGGGGGGAAGGTCTATCAGAAAATAGTCCAATTCGCCCCAGTCGGCGTCGGCGATTAGCTGTTTCAGGGCGTTGCTGGCCATTGCTCCGCGCCATAAGACCGCATCATCCCTGTTTACAAAGAATCCGATGGAGAGCAGTTTGACGCCATAGTTTTCTGCCGGCCGGATAAGTTCGCGACCTCCGGCTTCGACCATAGAGGGGCGGGCGTCTTCTACCTGAAACATTTTTGGTTGGGACGGGCCGAAAATATCGGCGTCGAGCAATCCGACCTTATACCCCAGCCCCGCTAAAGCGACTGCCAGGTTGGCGGCAACGGTGCTTTTGCCTACGCCGCCTTTGCCGGACGAAACGGCGATACTGTTTTTTACGCCCGGCAATAGCCGTTCCGGTTCGGGACGCGCCGCCTGGCGTGTGACAACCGAAATCCGGCCTTTTATATCTATCTCTTTACTTATATACGTGAGAATGGCTGTTTCGGCCGCTTTCACTACGGATTTGATAAACGGATCGGCGGGTTTCTCAAAGAGAAGGGAGAAACTCACTCTATTGCCGTCGATGCGGATATTGTCGTCCACCATACCGGCGGCGACGAGGTCTTTCTCTGTTCCCGGGTAACGCACTTTGGAGAGCGCGTCAAGAATCATTTTAGGATATATTGTCATATAATTGATTATTTACGGGTTATTTACCGGAAGCTAACGCGCTTCGTTTGCTGCGGTTGAAGCTACGGTAAGCGTCTAATTCGATTTCTATATCAGGTTCGACGAGGACGCCCCTTGGTTCGCAGATAAAGCGAATGTATTTGATAGGAAGCCCGCGTTCGAGCCACTGTTGTTCGTAATAGGTTCGGATAGAGAGGATTTCATCAGCCGAACCGGCATGATACAAGTCGTCCGTTTGGAAAAGAACGGGGTAGCGGTTGGCTTTGACCATCTCGACGGTGTAGGTGTACATAAAGTTACTGTCGGTTTTCAGGTGAATCAGTCCGTCGGGAGTTAGTATTTCGCGGTACTGCTTCATGAAACGGGTGGATGTGAGGCGTTTGTTTACTTTCTTCATCTGCGGGTCGGGAAAAGTGAGCCATATCTCGGATACTTCACCGGCGGCGAAGAAATGCGTAATCAGCCCGATGTCCGTGCGCAGAAAAGCGACGTTTTTCATCCCTGTCTCCATAGATTCCCTGGCGCCGTTCCACATCCGTGCGCCCTTGATATCCATGCCGATAAAGTTCTTTTCGGGGAATAACCGTCCCAAACCGACCGTATATTCTCCTTTCCCACAACCCAATTCCAGTACAATCGGATGGTTGTTGTTGAAAAAACGCTCCTGCCAATGCCCTTTCAGCCCGAAACCTTCTTTCTGAAGTCGGGCAAAAGGGTATTGAAAGACATGCGGATAGCCCGCCATGTCATCAAACTTCTGTAATTTATTCTTTCCCACACGGCAAACTTAGCAGAAATTTTCCTGAATCACAAGTCCGGGAGATAAAAATCTACCTCGTTTGATATTATTTCACTACTTTTTTCACCCAGCCATTGTTACTTTTCACGAATAGAACGCCTTTCGGGAAAGCGGAAGCGTCGATGGCTGTTGCACCGGCCTGAATATTACTTTCGTAGAGCTTTGCCCCGTTGATGGAATAGATCGTTATCTGCTCCGCACGGTCGCTTTGGACATGGATTGCACCATTAGAGAAAGATACAGAGGCTGTTGAACTTTCGACGGGTTCGATGCCGGTGGATTTGGTTGGATAATAATATGTCCCGATAAATTCGATGATTCGCCTGTTGGTTCTGGCTTCAGCCACTAATTGTGTTACGGCAGCAGGCCTTCCTTTTGCGTCGAATGTGCAGGTCATTTTGGGGAGTTCGCTAAACGGAATCCATTTATTATTCTTGAAATCAAATGAATGGCTGTCGAAAAGAGTGGTTTCCCCGTCACTATTGTATTGATAATTGGCTCTCCAGTACAGGCTGTCGGTATCAAAACAATCAATGCTAACCGGTTGATTATTGTTGTTATAGACGATATTTACGGTAGTCGAGTCGTTGTCCTTTGCGATGACAACAGAAGTCAGATTCCCATGCTCATCATGCGTCGTGCGGAAACGGCTGCCCCATTCAAAATCAAACCAGCCCATCCAGCCGGCGGCTATCGGGAAGGCAAAACTGGGAAGACCATCCATATAGGTAAGTTGCACTTCGTAATAAAAAGAAAGTCCGTAATAAAACCATGAATCATATAAACTCCAGGCATTGTTGATCCATTCATAGTGCCTTTGTTCGTAAGCCTCTATGTCATAAACGCTTTTTGTTTTTCTTACGCCTCTTGAAGTGAAGGTAACCAAACTATCCGGCAACCATACTTTCCAGTCGCGCAGTTGAACCCCCGGTTGAGAACCGGTTGCATTGATGGACGCCTCTTGCCTGTAATTTACATGAGCCTGTGTCCCTTTTGTTTGTCCTGTCATGGGCGAACATAAAAACAGGATTCCGCTAAAAATACATCCTAATCGCGTAATGTTTTTTTTCATATAAAAAGTTCTTGTTCCACCCTGTCTCTTCGGGTAGAGATTAAAAAATATAAAGAAGGATGAGACTAAAACCCCTTATCACAGAGGTTCTTACTTCTTTTTTCGGAAATTTAATATCCTTAGTTCCATGCAAATGTATAACAATATTTTTATATTCCCGCACTGTTTGCCAAACTTCTTTGTTTTCTTAACTTTTCCCACTTTCCTGTTTTTAATTTCAACTATTTCCGCATTTTATTCTTTCAATCTGTAAGAGAAAAACACAAAAAAACATCAAATTATTTTGCGGATTCAAAAAGAAGCCGTATCTTTGTAGCGTAAAAAAAAGGATATGATAAAAAGTAACGTACAAGGTCTCATTTTGTCTCTTGACATTATTCTATTCTGGGAACGGAACAGGAAGTGAGATTGTATGCTTTTTTCGATTGATAAGATAAAGAAACCTTTCTCGCTTCCATGTGAGAAAGGTTTTTTTGTGAGGATTTGGGAAGAATATAAAAAAATAGAAATTTAGATATATAAAAAGAAGAAAATGTCAGACAGATTGTTTATTTTTGACACGACGTTGCGCGATGGCGAGCAGGTGCCGGGCTGTCAGTTGAATAGTATAGAGAAGATTCAGGTGGCTAAAGCGCTCGAAGAATTGGGTGTAGATGTGATTGAGGCGGGTTTTCCGGTGTCAAGTCCGGGGGATTTTAACAGTGTGGTGGAGATTTCAAAGGCTGTGACATGGCCTGTTATCTGCGCGCTTACACGGGCTGTGGAGAAGGATATCGAAGTGGCTGCCGAAGCGCTGAAATATGCGAAGCGCGGCCGGATTCATACGGGTATCGGAACGTCGGAATCTCATATCCGGTATAAATTCAACTCCAATCAGGAGGAGATTCTGGAGCGTGCGATTGTGGCGACGAAGTATGCCAGGAAATATATTGAGGACGTGGAATTTTACTGCGAGGACGCGGGACGTACGGACAATGAATATCTGGCGCGGGTTGTTGAAGCGGTGATTAAGGCGGGTGCGACGGTAGTAAATATCCCGGATACAACGGGTTATTGCCTGCCGGATGAATATGCAGCCAAAATCAAATACCTCATGGAGCATGTGGACGGCATACATAAAGCGATTCTCTCGACGCATTGCCACAACGATTTGGGCATGGCGACAGCGAATACGGTGCAGGGCGTGCTGAACGGCGCTCGTCAGGTGGAAGTGACCATCAACGGTATCGGCGAACGCGCCGGAAATACTTCGCTGGAAGAGGTGGCGATGATATTTAGAAGTCATAAGGAACAATTGATTGAAACCAATATCAATACGACTAAGATATACGGTATCAGCCGCATGGTGTCCAGTTTGATGAATATGCCGGTGCAACCGAACAAGGCGATTGTGGGACGGAATGCGTTTGCCCATTCGTCCGGGATTCATCAGGACGGCATGCTGAAAAACCGGGAGAGTTATGAGATTATAGACCCCAAGGATGTGGGCGTGGATGACAGCGCTATTGTGCTGACGGCGCGAAGCGGGCGCGCGGCGTTGAAGCACCGGCTGAATATTCTGGGCGTGAAATTGGATTCGGAAAAGTTGAATAAAGTATATAATGCTTTCCTGAAACTGGCCGACCGGAAGAAAGACCTCAATGACGAAGACGTGCTGATGCTGGTTGGCAAAGACCATGCATCCATGCAGCGTATCAAATTGGAGTATTTGCAGGTCACGTCGGGCATTGGCCTGAAATCCGTGGCGAGCGTCTGTCTGGATATTGCCGGCGAAAAGTTTGAATCCGCCGCATCGGGCAACGGCCCGGTGGACGCGGCCATTAAAGCCGTCAAAAGCATCATCCACCGCCAGATGACCATTCAGGAATTTCTGATTCAAGCCATCAACAAAGGGAGCGACGACGTCGGCAAAGTTCACATGCAGGTCGAGTACGAAGGAAACCGCTATTACGGTTTTTCCGCCAATACCGACATTGTCGCCGCCTCGGTGGAAGCCTTTGTGGATGCGATTAACAAGTTTGTAAAATAGTACTGATTAATATAATATGCTGATTTATGGCAAAGACATTATTTGAGAAAATTTGGGAGAAACACGTGGTGGATACGTTGGCCGACGGCACGGTTCAGTTGTACATTGACCGCCTGTACTGCCACGAAGTGACCAGCCCGCAGGCGTTCGCCGGGCTGCGCGAACGGGGATTGAAGCCCTTCCGCCCCGGCCGCATCACCTGTATGCCGGATCATAACATCCCCACCGTGCATCAGGACAGGCCGATCGAGGATCCTGTCTCGAAAAAACAGGTGGACACGCTGGCGCAGAATGCCGCCGAGGC
>JAISJX010000398.1 GCA_031261145.1 Tannerella sp. | reverse complement strand
TATGAACAATTGGTTTGAATGTAAAGTGTCTTATGAAAAGGCAATCGAAGGCGGGATGCAAAAAAGAGTAAGCGAACCCTATCTGGTCGATGCGCTGTCCTTTACCGAGGCGGAAGCGCGGATTATTGAAGAAATTCGCCCCTACATCTCCGGCGAGTTTACGATAGCGGATATCAAACGCGCCCGTCTCTCCGAGTTGTTTTATAATCAGAACGGAGACCGTTATTACAGGGTGAAAGTTTATTTTGTGACGCTGGACGAAAAAAGCGGCGCGGAAAAGAAAACCGCTGCACAAATGTTAGCGCAGGCATCCTCCGTAAGGGAAGCCATTGACGTCGTAGATGAAGGCATGAAAGGGACGATGTCGGACTACGTCATCGCCTCTGTCACAGAAACGTTGCTGATCGACGTTTTCCCCTTCTCCGACGAAGCCAAAGAGAGACAAGCCGTTGCCTTGAAAACCGAATAGCCGGACGATGAGTGTTGCGCAGAATATCAAAGAGATAAAGGCATCGTTACCGGAAGGCGTCACGCTGGTTGCTGTTTCCAAGTTCCATCCCGCAGAAGCGATACAAGAGGCTTATGCCGTCGGTCAGCGCATCTTCGGAGAAAGTAAAGTGCAGGAACTGATGACCAAACAGCCGTTGCTTCCGCAAGATATCGAATGGCATTTTATCGGGACGCTGCAAACGAACAAAGTCAAATACATCGCCCCGTTTATCCATACCATTCAGAGCCTTGACTCGTTGAAACTGTTGGAAGAGGTCGATAAACAAGCCGCCAAAGCCAACCGTTGCATCCGCGTGTTTCTGGAAGTTCACATTGCCGGAGAAGACACCAAACACGGTTTCAGCATCGGCGAATGTCGCGCTTTGTTCCACGAAGGAACGCTCAACGCCTTTCCGCACGTCTCTATTGCCGGACTGATGGGCATGGCTACGTTTACCGAAGACACGGAGGTAATCCGGAACGAATTTCGGACGTTGCGCATCTTGTTCGACGAACTGAAAAATTCCGGCGCCACAGGCGTTTCTTTCACCGAACTTTCAATGGGCATGAGTGACGATTATCCGATTGCAATTCAAGAAGGTAGCACCGCCATACGTGTCGGAACTCTGATTTTCGGCCAAAGGGAATATTAAGCATTTAACCATTTTAAAGAATATAGAAGCACGCTTTTGGAAATAAAGTATTAATTTTGCCTGTACTAAAAGTTAATTATGACAGGAACCGAAACAAAATATGCCGGATTAACATTGAGAAATCCCTTGATAGTAGGGAGTTCCGGATTGACGAACAGCGCCAAGCGAAATAAAGAGCTTGAAAAAGCAGGCGCTGGTGCAATTGTGTTGAAATCGCTGTTTGAAGAGCAGATCGAAATGCACATCCACGAATTGACGCATACCTCCGATGCGCCCGAAGCCGCGGACTATGTCCGTAGCTACGCGCGGGCAGATCAGGTGGGACATTATACCAACCTGATTAGCGAGACCAAAGCCCAGTGTTCAATACCCGTGATAGCCAGCATAAACTGCTACAAAGCCGACTCGTGGATAGACTTTGCATCCCGGATAGAAGCCGCCGGAGCCGACGCGCTGGAACTGAATATATTCTACCTGCTTACAGCATTAGATTTTGACTGTGCCGAGGTTGTGGAACTCTACACCTCCATTCTCCGGAAAGTCAAAAAACAGTTGTCCATCCCCGTCATCATGAAGATCGGGAAAAATTTCAGTAACATCCCCTCCTTGGTCAACCAACTGAAAGGCAACGGAGCGGACGGGGTCGTGCTGTTCAATCGCTTTTACCAGCCCGACGTGGACATCAATAAAATGCAAATCGTGTCCGGACAGGTATTCAGCAGTCATTCCGACATGGGCGACACCCTTCGGTGGACGGCTTTGGTAGCGGGCAAAGTCCCCGGAATTTCCATCGCCACCTCCTCCGGCGTACACGATTGGGAAGATGTAATCAAGTGTTTATTAGTGGGCGCCTCTGCCGTTCAGCTATGCAGCGCCATCTACATGCACGGCGCTGAAATCCTGACACAGATGCTGACCTGCATCGAAGAATGGATGCATCTGGTCAAATATCAGTCGCTATCCGAATTTATCGGCAAATTGAACTCCTCAAACATTGAGAATCCCCTGCAATTTGAACGCGCCCAGTTTATGAAATATTTTTCCGGGCGGGACGATTAAGAAAATACAGGATTAACTTTGCAAAAAAACAAAGCTATGGCACACGAGCATCATACACACGAACATACCGTCAGCTCCCTGAATAAAGCGTTTATTATCGGAATTGTTCTGAATGCGGCTTTTGTGGTTACCGAATTTATCGCCGGTTTGTTGACCAACTCAATGGGATTATTATCCGACGCCGGACATAACCTCAGCGACATAGCCGGCTTAATATTAGCGATGTTAGCCTACTGGTTGGCTAAAGCGCACTCCAATCCCCAATACACCTACGGTTATAAAAAGAGCACCATCCTCGTCTCACTCCTGAACGCTGTGATTCTGTTGATTGCCGTCGGGTTTATTATCACCGAGAGTATTGAAAAGTTAATCCGGCCGAAACCTGTCGGTGGCGATGTAATAATTTGGGTCGCAGCCATAGGAGTCGTTATCAACGCCTTCACCGCATGGCTTTTTGTGAAAGATAAAGAAAAAGACCTGAACGTCAAAGGCGCTTATTTACACATGGCCGCCGACGCTTTAGTATCCATCGGCGTAATGATTTCGGGAGCCATCATCCTTTTTACCGGCTGGAATATCATAGACCCGGTTATCGGCATACTCGTCGCGTGTGTGATAATCTACTCCACATGGGGATTACTTCGCGACAGTCTCCGGCTTTCGCTCGACGGCGTCCCCACCGGCATTAAGCACGATGAGATAGAGCAGATTATCCGTTCCGTTCCCGGCGTCGAAAGCACCCATCACCTTCATATATGGGCGCTAAGCACCACCGAAACAGCGCTAACCGCCCATGTCGTCATCACCGACCCACTCCGGATGGATGCCATCAAACACCAAATCAAACATACTCTGCACGACAAAAATATCACCCATGCCACGTTAGAGTTTGAAACGAAAGAATTTGAATGCGCCGAACAGCACGGCGATATATGCAGCACGGCCGAATAAGTTATTTCTTTCATTTCCGGTTAAAAACCACTATCTTTGCCGCATATTAGCATACAACATGGAACTTCCGAAAGATTTCACGACTCGAACCCGTCAATGGATGGGAGACGACTATTCCTTATTGGAGAAGGCGTTACAAACCGGCATCCCCATTAGCATCCGCACCAATCCCGCCAAGCAAACCACCCCGTTGCCCTGCGAACGGGTGAAATGGTGCGATACCGGCTACTACCTTCCCGAACGTCCCTCTTTCACTTTTGACCCCCTTTTTCACGCCGGGACTTACTACGTTCAGGAAGCCTCTTCCATGTTTTTAGAGCAAGCCATCAGGCAACATGTCACCGCTCCCGTCACCTGTCTGGACTTATGCGCCGCTCCCGGCGGTAAATCCACTCACCTGTCGAGCCTGCTACCCGGAGGAAGCCTGTTAGTCAGCAACGAAGTCATACGCAGCCGCGCCGCTATTTTAGCCGAAAACATGCTTAAATGGGGTTCGCCCGACAGTATCATCACCAACAATGACCCGAAAGAAATCGGGCAGTTCGCACACTTGTTCGACATAATCGTAGCCGACCTCCCCTGTTCCGGCGAAGGAATGTTCCGTAAAGACCCCGCCAGCCGCAACGAATGGAGCATCGCAAACGTTCAGTTGTGCGCCACCCGCCAACAGCGGATTATCCACGACATCTGGCCTGCACTCAAGCCCGGCGGACTATTAATCTACAGCACCTGCACATTCAACCGCGAAGAAAACGAAGAAAACATCGCCCATATTATCGAAAATTTAGACGCCGAACCGCTTTCCATATCCATCAACGAAGATTGGCGAATTTCCGGCGCTACAGGCGGTTCCATTCCCGTCTATCGCTTCTTTCCCCACAAAACAAAGGGAGAAGGCTTCTTCCTGTCTGTCCTGCGAAAATCCGCCGAAGGAACAAACGAACGAGAACGAAAATCACGTACCGGCAAAACCGCAAACAAACAAACAACGCTCCCGGTTCCCTCACAAATAAAAGATTGGTTATCCGCCCCCGAAAATTACCGGTTCATCCCGAAAGGAAGTTCTATCCAGGCGATTCCCCACAAGCACATTGAAGTCTGTCAGTTTATTTCCGAACGGCTTCGTGTAATTTCCGCCGGTATCCCTGCCGGAGAGATAAAAGGGAAAGACCTCCTGCCTCAACCTGCGCTGGCTTTAAGCACGGCCTTTCGTTCCGATGCCTTCCCTGCCATCGAGTTGCCTTTAGAAGACGCCATTCGATACC
>JAISJX010000257.1 GCA_031261145.1 Tannerella sp. | reverse complement strand
CACCGCGCGTGTAATAGGTGTCGCTCTCCAAATCCCTCCGGTTTACTTCGCCGATATTGCCCAGTACCAAAGCGGCATTCGGACAACCGTATTCCCGGATTGTACGGTTTTGAAGATAGAAACCCGGAAATTTATACAATTTCTCCTGCAACACCCCGTATTCGCTCGTAGATAGCTGATTCATAAAAACTTGCGGAACGTATGGAGAATAACCCGGATTCAGGTCCTTGTTTTTGATGTCCCGCATCCGTTTATCGAAGATGTCTTTGCTGATAGCGAGTGTATTGCAAAAATCAAGCGTGTCAAATGGCTGTATCTCCCTCATAATCAGCATGACGTCGTATGCCGGCTGATTGAAGACCAACAGTTTTTCGTTCCGGTCATAAATCACGCCCCGCACCGGATAGAGCGTTTTTTTCAGGAAGGCATTGCTATCTGCCCAGTCCTTATATTCATTATCAACAAGTTGCAAACCAACCAACCGGACAATGAAAATAAGAATCACACAGACGACCGCTCCGATAAACACAAAACGTCTTCCTTCGTATAGATATTTTTGCTTAGAGGTCTCCACTTTTCCTGCCTAAATTAAATGCTTCCACCACAAAGATACACAAGGTTGTCAGAATAACGCTTGCAAAAATACGAAGAAGTAAAAACACAGGATCAAAAAGAGAAATCGATTCGATCAGGAACAACACCACATGATGGATGACCACTAAAGTAAACGTGTAACGCATGAAAGCGCCCGTCCCGAAAGCGTAATAAGACGGCGTCGCCCCTTCAGCGGTCTCTTTATCCACAAAGGCTCCTATCAGCGGATTACGCAAAAAACCAATCAACGTACACGCGGCGGCATGCATCCCCGGCGTATTGGAAAACACATCAATGGAAAGCCCTAACAGAAAGGAAATCAGAATAATCTGGGAACGCGGCATCTGCATCGGGAATTTCACAATGACATAAATGTACAGAAACGGCCCTACGATATTGAACAGGTGGACATTATTCAACACCCATACCTGAAGCAAGACGAAAAATACGAAATTGATACTTATTTTGAGAATGTGTTTAATCATGTTTCCGTGCCTCCCCCTCTATGGTCAATCGTTCTCGCTGAAAATCATTCTGTATCACCCTCACGTTCTTTAACCGTTGAAAATCAGTTGCCAGTTTTATTTTCAACGAATAAAAATTGTGATCCCGGGAATTATCCATCTCAACCACCGTTCCCACCCGTAATCCCGGCGGAAAGATGGACGAAAAACCGCTCGTAACAACGGTGTCGCCTTGCTGAAACTCAACGTGATTCGGCAATTCTTCCAGATTGGCGTAATGCGCATCCCGGCCGTCCCAGGACAAGGAACCATAATAATCGCCGCTGTTCAACTTGCAACTGAGTTTCGATTTCGGATTCAACAGGGGAATCACGACCGAAAAATGTTCGGCCACCGTAGACACAATCCCCACTACGCCCTGGATAGACATCACGCCCATGTCCGGTTTAATGCCGTCATTCGCCCCTTTATTAATCGTGATGTAATTGGACAAGCGTGTCACACTGTTGTTTACCACCCTGGCCGCAATGGAATGATATTGATGCACAGTGGAGTCGATCATCGCATTGTCATACGAAAGCCGGTCGGTTCTCAGGGTTTCCAATTGTTGTTCCAAATCCAGTATTTCGAGTTCCAGCAATCCGTTGCGCTCAAACAACTTTTTGTTCTCTTCCCGTAACTGAATGTAGGACATGACATTACCGGAGACGGAGGAAATATATCCGACTGCCGTATTGGCCGAACTCAGGAGTACATTCCGTTGATACGCATTGTAACGGTATAAAAGCGTGAATGATAGAATCTCACATAATATAAATACAAGCCAATGCCTCTTTCCGATAAGGAATTCAAGCAATTTTTGCATACTGGAACGATCTGTTCATTTTCTTGCCGGAGTGGCCGCGCAAACGGCCGATTCCGTCAGAAAAACGGTAAACCCGCCGGATTTTTTATCTGATTAGAAATTTAAATCTGTCTATATTCTTCAACGCAATACCTGTTCCTTTAGCCACGGCGTGCAGCGGATCGTCGGCCACGTGGAAAGGAATGTTGATTTTATCGCTGAACCGTTTATCCAGGCCTCGCATCAACGCTCCGCCGCCGGTCAGGTAGATGCCGTTTCGCACAATGTCGGCATACAATTCGGGTGGCGTTTGTTCCAGCGCGCTTAAAATGGCCGCTTCCATCTTGGAAATGGATTTATCAAGGCAGTGTGCAATTTCCTGATAGGAAACCGGCACTTCCATCGGGAGCGCAGTCATTTGGTTCGGGCCATGCACCGCAAAATCTTCCGGAGGATTCTCCAGCGAAGTCAATACGGAGCCTACGTTGATTTTTATCGTTTCCGCCGTCCGGTCGCCCACTCTCATGTTATGCTGGCGACGCATGTACTCTATAATATCTTCCGTCAAGTCATCGCCGGCGATGCGGATGGAACGGTTGGAAACAATGCCTCCCAGGGAGATAACGGCGATTTCCGTCGTTCCGCCGCCGATGTCGACAATCATATTTCCTTCCGGCGCTTCCACATCCACGCCAATGCCAATGGCCGCCGCCATCGGTTCGTAGATCATATAAACGTCCCTTCCGCCGGCATGTTCCGCCGAGTCGCGTACCGCCCGTATCTCCACTTCCGTGCTGCCGGACGGGATACAAATCACAATCCGGAGCGGTGGTGAAAACCAGTGATGCTTGAAATTAATCATCTTGATCATGCCGCGAATCATTTGTTCCGCCGCATAAAAATCAGCTATCACGCCGTCGCGTAACGGCCTCACTGTGCGAATGTCAGCATGTGTTTTTCCCGACATCTGACGAGCCTGCTCTCCTATAGCCAGCACTTTTTCCGTCCGTTGGTCCAACGCGACTACGGAGGGGGCGTCGACAACAATTTTCCCGTCATGGACGATGATGGTATTGGCCGTGCCCAAGTCAATAGCTATTTCTTGTGTAAAAGAAAAAAATCCCATAGTTGGTTTCTTTTGATTTTCCCGTTAATGTTTAAAGTGACGAATCCCTGTTTTTACCATGCTGATACCATGCGTATTACAATATTCGACCGAGAGTTTGTCATTGATTGAACCTCCCGGCTGAATAACAGCCGTAATACCCGCTTTATCAGCTATTTCAACGCAATCCGGAAAGGGGAAAAAAGCATCCGAAGCCATCACTGCCCCGTTCAAATCAAACTGAAATGAATGGGCTTTTTCAATAGCTTGTTTCAAGGCGTCAACCCGTGATGTTTGTCCGATTCCGCTTGCGCAGAGTTGTTTGTTTTTTACCAACGTAATGGCGTTGGATTTACTGTGTTTCACCAATTTGTT
>JAISJX010000243.1 GCA_031261145.1 Tannerella sp. | reverse complement strand
ATCCCTTCGGAATCCATCCAAAGGCGGCCATCACGCCACACGCAATAGCGGAACCGATAAATGCCCATACGTAAGCCGGCCAAAAGACGTACCGGATTGGATAACGGTTCATAAAATACACAATCGTGTTTCCGCAAAGCACACTGTTAAAGATAACAGCTATATTTGCCGAAGCATAAATCACGCCGATGAGGCCCACGCCGCTGACGCCCAAAACTTTTCCGTTGATAGAGATCAGCAGCAGGTTCAGTATGGCCACCAAATAACGTGTTCCGATTGTTTCTACTATTTTTTTTACCATCCGGTTTGGTTCATTTCCGCATTCGGGTTATCGGCAGTTTATCCAGCAAACGCACATAGATGTCAATCGCTTCCCGTATCTCCGGCAGGCGGATGTATTCGTCCGCCGTATGGGAACGGGCGGATTCTCCCGGCCCGATTTTAACCGTCGGGAAAGGCATCAGCGCCTGATCGCTCAGCGTCGGCGAACCGAAAGGCGTTCGTCCCATCATCTCCGCCCGCCGGATAAAGGGATGTTGCAGGTCTATCCGCGATGAATTAAGGCGCAGGCTGCGGGCGGCAACGTCACAGCCGACATGCTTTTTTATCTCATCACAGAGCGCCTGATTCGAATAAAATTCATTCGTCCGGATATCCACCGTAAATTTGCAACTGTCGGGAATCACATTATGCTGTGTGCCGGCCTGTATCATGGTCACCGTCATCTTCACCGGCCCCGACCAGTCGCTTTGCTGCGGAAAGGAATAGGTGTGAAACCATTCGATATCTTTCATGGCCATCGAAATGGCATTAACGCCTTCGTTACGGGCGGCATGACCGGATTTCCCATGACAGGTGCAATCCAGCACCATCAAACCCTTTTCCGCCACCGCCGGTTGCATGTTCGTTGGCTCCCCGACCACGCCGAAAGCAATGGGCGGAAGCTCCGGCAAAACGCTTTCAACGCCATTCTTCCCCGAAACTTCTTCTTCCGCCGAGGCCAGGAAAATCAGATTATAGGGCTGTTCTCCGGCGATTAAAAGGGTGAATGCTTCATACAGCGATACAACGCTTGCCCCGGCGTCATTGCTTCCCAGGCCGTACAATCGTTCGCTTTCATCGTCTTCCTCCGGCACAAACGGGTCTTTTGTCCATCCGGCCACCGGTTTCACCGTGTCTATGTGCGAATTTATCAAGAGGGTCGGCTTATCCGGGTCGAACGCAGGCGACGTTATCCAGAGGTTATTTCCTTTGCGGCGCACCTTCTGACCGGCCGCCTGCCAGTGAGCTTGCAGGTAATCCGCCACCTCCTTCTCTTCGCGGCTGAAAGACGGCCTCGTTATCATTCCTTTTAAAAGGTCTGTTGCATCATAAAACTGTTCCATATAGATAAGTTCATCGTTTTTAGTATTCCGGTAAGATTCTGTCTGTCTGCCGGTAGTCCTCATGGAGTTGCGCCATGAGGGCTTTGAGGTTGTCAAACTTCTTGTTCTCGCGAAGATAGCGGATAAACTCAACTTCGATGCGTTGCAGGTAAATGTCTCTGGAGAAATGAAGCAGATGCACTTCTATTGAGACGCGCGTACCGTACAGTGTCGGGCGGTCGCCTATCGTCAGCATCCCTTTGTGACGCCGTCCTTCCAGATGGACCCACACGGCGTACACGCCCATGCCGGGGCGGACTTTAGACGATGATTCATTCACTTCGATATTGGCTGTCGGGAAACCCAACGTGCGCCCTATCCCGTAGCCGCTTACAACGTGTCCTTTCAGGCGGTAAGGATAGGTCAGCAACGTTGCGGCTTCCTGTACGCGACATTTGGCCAGCAACTGCCGGATCAGGGACGAACTGACCGCCACATCCTCCATCTTGTACGACGAAGCCTGAACCACTTCCATGCCGCAAGCGGCGCCATACGTTACATATTGCTCAAATCCCTCCGCCCGGTTGTGTCCGAAACGATGGTCATACCCGACTAATAACGTGCGGACATGCCACTGTTCGTAAAGTATTTTTGTGATAAATTCCTCGGCCGAAAGGGAAGCCAGTGCGGTCGTAAAATCAAGTACGGCACAATAATCAACGCCGGTGGTCGCCAGTTGCGCCAGTTTCTCATCAAAGGAATTAAGTAATCCGGGTTTATAATCGGTCTGCAACACGGCACGCGGGTGAACCGGAAACGTAATCACGGCCGTCTCCAATCCCTTCCTGTCGGCCAGCCGCCGCATTTCTTCCACCAAAAAACGGTGTCCCCGGTGCACTCCGTCAAAAAAACCGACGGTCGCCACCCACTCTTTTCCTTGTCGCTCTTCTGCTCTTTTCGTAATAATCATATTGCAAAGGTAGGAAATCCTTTCAATGAACAATTCATAATTAACAATTAATAATTAATCCCGTGCAATACCGGACAGGAAGAATCTATTTATTCATTGCCCGGCAGACATTCCGGTCAATAGAAAATCTGGAATAAATTAGGATAATCAAAAACAAAAGCAGTATCTGATTTGGAAAGCCGGTATGATTATAAAATTACTATTAGTCCATTAGTCTATACGCGCCAACAGTGGTATAATCGCCCGTTTCAAACGCCTTTTTATCTCAATGTAATGAATGAAGGAGTGAAATTGTTATGAAACAGCAAATTCCACCCGTTCGAACGAGATTCCATCTCGGCCGGTCTATCCCCTGAGGTTCCACCTCAGGACAATGGGCAGGTTAGAATCCAATGTCGTCAATTTAAGGCTGAAAGCCTTATGAGCAATAGCGCAGGGCAACGCCCTGCGAATGTTGATACCCAATCGATTAGCCCTAAAAGGGCGTAAGCAAATGACATTTTCAATGCTTTCGCCCTTTCAGGGCTTGGTTTGCAGGCATTTACTCACGTAGGGCGTTGCCCCACGCTATTGCTTAAAGGCCGTTGGCCTTAAATTGATGACATTGCCTCCAATCTCTCTGCATGGTTTAGTCGAGCCTGCGGAGCCTGTTCTGTAAGAATCGCTACCATTGACGTATTTTTGTAATACGGTGTTATTTAGTCCGTTAGGACTTTTATATCAATAGAATAAATTTATCCTCTTTTCTTTTTGTCCGTAGGACATACACGTTTTTTGTGAATTCCCTACGGGAAAAAAAGCGTGGAAGCGGCTTTTTCTATTGATATTCATTCCCTAACGGGAAATTTTACGTCATTTCCTGTTATTTAAAAAAAATTTATCACCACTCGCAGTGACGAGTACTCGCGCAACGTCATTGCGAAGCATGAAGCAATCTCTCTGTCTGAACTTTGATTTTAAAGTGATTGGAATGATTGATATGAAAAAGGAATCATAAGAATCAATTGAATCATACGAAAATCACAGTTCAGACAGGGAGATTGATTCGTACCTTATAATG
>JAISJX010000207.1 GCA_031261145.1 Tannerella sp. | reverse complement strand
CGCTTCGCAAGATACAACGTCGTGAATGGGCGTTGAATGTATTGGTGATTGGCGCAGGCAGGCAGGCAGTCAGGGCAAAAAACGACCTGATAAAGTTAGGATACCGGCCGATAGGTTTTGTGGAAGTAAACCGGGCAAGCGCCTCCGCCGTGGCGAAAGGCGAATTGCTCGGCGCTATCGAAGATTTGCAGCAGTTGCTGGCGGAATATACTGTGGACGAATTGGTTCTGGCGCCGGAACCGTCGGCACACGATGACGAAATCATCGGGATACTCTACTCACTGTACCATTATAAACGCCCGATTAAAATCTGGGTGGAAAAAAATAATCCGCTCTCAAGAGCCAGGGTGAAAACCATTCACGGTATTCCGCTTATCGACGTAACGGCGAATAATTTTTCCGATGCGGCCAAAAACATTAAAAATGTGATAGATAAAGTAGCATCGGCATTGGTCATTATTCTTTTTTCGCCCTTATACGCCTACATCGCCATTCGCGTAAAAGCGGGTTCGGAAGGGCCGGTATTTTTCAGACAGGAACGTATCGGTTACAGAGGTAAACCGTTTACAATCTCTAAATTCCGGACAATGTACAACGATGCGGAGCAACAGGGTTCGCTATTAACCGACAAAAATGACCCGCGGGTCACCCCGTTCGGACGTTATTTGCGGAAATACCGGTTAGACGAAATTCCTCAGTTCTGGAATGTGTTAAAGGGCGAAATGTCGTTAGTCGGGCCGCGCCCCGAACAACGGTATTACATTGAGCAGATTGTTAAACAGGCGCCTTATTACTACCTGCTCCACAATGTCCGTCCGGGCATCACGTCGTGGGGAATGGTGAAGTACGGATATGCCGAGACGGTCGATAAAATGATTGAACGCCTCGATTATGATATTATGTATTACGAAAATATGTCTTTAACGCTGGATATTACTATTTTAATCTACACGATAAGGACTGTATTTACCGGAAAAGGAGTATAAAATGGAAAACGAAGGGAAATTTCATCAATTTTTACTGTGGCGGGAAAAGCATATCAAAGAACGTACGTTTATCCTGATAATCAGTTTTATGGTCGGAATATCAACCGCTTTGGCTGCGCTTTTGTTGAAACAAATAATTCACATCATACAACACGCTTTAACCGCTAATTTTCAGAGCGGAGCAAACTATTTACTGTTGGTTTACCCCATCATTGGGATTTTGCTGTCGGGATTATTTGTCAAGTACATCGTGAGGGACGACATCGGTCACGGAGTCACCAAGATTCTGTACGCTATCTCGCAGCGAAAAAGCCGTATCAAACCGCACAATATGTGGAGTTCGATCGTAGCCAGTTCGGTAACCATCGGTGCCGGCGGTTCGGTCGGGGCAGAGGCTCCGATTGTACTGACGGGAGCGGCGATCGGTTCAAACCTCGGACGCCTGTTCCGGATGGAACAAAAAACACTGATGTTATTGGTCGGTTGCGGTGCGGCAGGCGCCATCTCCGGGATTTTTAAAGCTCCGATAGCCGGATTGGTCTTTGTGATTGAAGTGCTGATGCTCGATTTGACGATGACATCCGTTCTGCCGCTCCTGATCTCCTCTGTGACTGCGGCCACCATGTCTTACATCTTCACCGGTACGGAAGCCATGTTTAAATTCTCAATGACAGAGGATTTTATCATCAGTCGAATCCCATACGTCTTATTATTAGGCATTTTTTGCGGTTTGCTCTCGCTCTATTTCACACGGGCCATGAACAAAATCGAAAGCGTTTATCGCAAATTAGGCCGTTATTGGCAACGATTCCTGCTCGGTTCCACTATGTTGAGTATCTTGATATTCCTCTTTCCCCCACTCTACGGCGAAGGATATGATACCATCGAATTGCTGTTGAACGGACAATATTCGTCACTGATGGGAAACAGCCCGTTTCTTTTTCTGGGTGAGAATGATTGGGGCATTGTCATTTTCCTGGGTTTAATCCTGCTAACCAAGGTATTTGCGTCAAGCGCCACCAACGCAGGCGGCGGTTGCGGTGGAATTTTTGCTCCCAGCCTTTATTTAGGATGTATTGCAGGTTTCGTTTTTGCCTATACCAACAACCGTTTCGGCTGGTTTATGTACCTGCCGGAGAAGAACTTCGCCCTGATGGGAATGGCCGGGGTGATGTCGGGCGTCATGCACGCGCCTCTGACAGGCGTTTTCCTAATCGCCGAACTAACAGGAGGATACGACCTGTTTCTCCCCTTGATGATTGTTTCCATCAGTTCCTACATGGTGATTATCGCATTCGAGCCGCACAGTATTTACTCCATGCGTCTGGCGAAGAAAGGTGAATTGCTGACGCATCACAAAGATAAAGCCGTCCTGACGCTGATGAATATTGACAGTGTAATCGAAACTGATTTCCTGACCGTTAGTCCGACCATGACACTGGGCGAGGTCGTAAAAAGCGCTATTGCCAAAAGTTCGCGCAGTATTTTTCCCGTTGTGAATAAAGGGAATGTACTGATAGGCATTGTGATGGTCGATAATATTCGCAATATCATGTTTCGTCCGGAGTTATACGAACGCTTCCATGTTTCAAAGTTCATGGTATCCGCTCCGGCTAAAATAGTGAACACCATGCCTATGGAGAAAATCATGCAATTGTTTGACGACACAAAAGCCTGGAATCTGCCGGTAGTCGATGAAGGAGGCCGGTACATCGGATTTGTTTCAAAATCAAAAATATTCAATTCATACCGGGAAGTGCTGGTCGATACCTTTTCGGCAGAATAAAAACAATAATTTGAACATTAGGTACGTTATATAGCAAATGGACAAAAAAGACTTACGAATCATCTATATGGGCACGCCCGACTTTGCCGTAGAGAGTTTACGCGCGTTAGTCGAAGGGGATTATCCGGTAGTTGGCGTGGTAACCATGCCGGACAAACCGGTCGGACGGCATGGCAGCGTGCTACAGGCCAGTCCGGTCAAACAATATGCTCAACAACAGGGAATCCCTGTGTTGCAACCGGAGAAACTGAAAGACGAATCATTTCTAACCGAGCTTCGCGCATTGCGAGCCGACCTTCAGATTGTCGTCGCATTCCGCATGTTGCCCGAAGTCGTGTGGGATATGCCTAAATTCGGCACGTTCAACCTGCACGCCTCGCTACTGCCCCAATATCGTGGCGCCGCGCCGATTAACTGGGCGATTATCAACGGCGAAAAAGAAACCGGTGTAACAACCTTTTTCCTGACTCACGAAATCGACACCGGCAAAATCATCCGTCAACAACGCATTCCCATCGCCGAAACCGACGATGCCGGTATTGTGCACGATACGTTAATGACGACCGGCGCCCGGTTAGTCATCGAAACCGTCAATTTGCTGTTGTCAAAGGACGGGCAGGTGGACGCTATTCCGCAGGATACTCTCTATCAGGACGAAATCCGGCTCTGCCCCGCCCCGAAATTATTCAAGGAAACCTGCCGCATAGACTGGCAACAGCCCGCCGAAACCATCTATAACTTTATCCGCGGACTCTCCCCCTACCCCGCCGCATGGACTGAGCTAATCGATTCGGAGAACGAAACGCCGCAACAATTGAAGATTTTTCGCTCGGAAGTACGCCCGGCATCGCACACGTTGCCCGCCGGAACGATCCGTACCAATGCCAAAAACGAGTTGGAAATCGCTGTGAAAGACGGCTTTTTAAAATTACTGTCCGTTCAGCTTGCCGGAAAAAAACGGTTGGATATCAAAGACTTCCTGAATGGATTCAAGCAATTGGCCGGAAACGTAAAATAATCCGACAAACAGATGACTCTCGATATTATCCTCATTATATTAGCCTTCATCTGCCTGATACTTGGGCTGATAGGAAGTGTTGCACCCGTTTTGCCAGGGCCACCGCTTTCATACAGCGGTTTGCTCCTGCTCCATCTAACCGACCGGGTGCAATTCACCACCTCCCAGTTGATATGGTGGCTTGTAATCACACTAATAGCTGTTGCAGCAGACTATCTGATACCCATATTGGGCGTCAAGAAATGGCATGGCAGCAAATGGGGCCGGTGGGGCTGCTTCATTGGGATTATGGTCGGTTGTATCTTTTTCATGCCGTGGGGAATCATTCTTGGCCCGTTTATCGGGACGGTAATCGGCGAAGCGCTCTTTGAGAAAAAACAGATGAGCGACGCTATCAAAGTCGGCTTCGGGTCATTTATCGGATTTTTGTTCGGCGCTTTTCTGAAATTTGCCGTCTGCCTCTGGTTTTTCTATTGCTTTATCCATGCGCTGATACAAGCATTTTTCTAATAATCTTTTTTTAATATAAAAAAGGATAAGAGAAATACGTTTGTCCAAAAAAATACATAAAGATATTTTTATTTGGGCGTCCTTGCATGAATATCTCATTTATTACCCGTATCTTTACCAATTCAAATCTTACAGCTACTAACATAGCAGTATTTATTTAGGTACAATTAATTTACTTGGAAAAAAGACAAAAACATATATAATGATAAACAAATGGAGTATTCGGCCCCATACGGAAGAAGATTCGCGCAAGGCGAACATGTTAGCAGCAGAGTTGGGACTCAATCCTGTCATCTGCCTCTTACTTGTGCAGCGCGGAATCGTTTCTGTTGAAGTTGCCAAGAAATTCTTCAAACCAAGTTTGAGCGATTTATATGACCCATACCTGATGCCGGATATGCAAAAGGCGGTAGATAGGCTTAACAAAGCATTGGGAAACAAAGAGCGAATCCTGGTTTATGGAGACTATGATGTGGACGGCACCACGGCGGTGTCGTTAGTGTATAAATTTTTGCGTCCGTACTCATCCACGCTGGACTATTACATCCCCGACCGCTATGACGAAGGGTATGGAATTTCCTATAAAGGAATTGATTACGCACACGAAAACGCTATCACGCTGATTATTGCGCTCGATTGCGGAATCAAAGCGATTGATAAAGTTAATTATGCCAACGAAAGAGGCATTGATTTTATCATTTGCGATCATCACATGCCCGACGACGAACTGCCCAACGCGGTTGCCGTTCTGGATGCAAAACGCACTGATTCAGTCTATCCGTACGAACATCTGTCCGGATGCGGCGTCGGATTTAAGTTTATGCAGGCTTTCGCACAAAGCAACGGTATTCCTTTTTCACAATTAGAGGGTCTGCTGGAACTGACAGCCGTCAGTATTGCATCTGATATTGTGCCGATTACGGACGAAAACCGCGTGCTGGCCTATTACGGACTGAAGCAACTGAACTGTAATCCGAGTTTGGGACTGAAAGGAATTATCAATATCTGCGGATTAGCCGGTAAGGATATCACTATCAGCGATATTGTATTCAAAATTGGCCCCCGTATCAATGCTTCGGGACGAATGATGAACGGCAAAGAAGCCGTCGAATTGCTGCTGGCGAAAGATATGAAAAGCGCCCGTGAAAAAAGCGAAAATATCAACCAGTACAACGAAGACCGGCGGGAGTTGGACAAGAAAATCACCGACGAAG
>JAISJX010000148.1 GCA_031261145.1 Tannerella sp. | reverse complement strand
GTTGGTTCCAAACTCAAACTCCAGGATTAAACATGTCGCTACGCCAATGGCAAAATTGATTCCGAACACTTTCATCCAAAACTGAGCCGTTGTTTTCCAAAACTCTTTTCCCGTTTTGTAATAAATCGTCTCCATGATGGCCTGAATAATACCAAGCCCCAGGGTGAGCGGAACAAAAAGCCAATGGTAGATGGCCGTCAGGGCGAATTGTGCTCTCGACCAATCAATCAATGAATTATCAATGTTTTCAACCATACTTATATAAATTTTAGGGATTAATAGCGCGGTTTACTAATTCGCCGGAAACATATTCCTGCTTATCCGAATCGGTGTCAAACTGCCCCAGATAGCGGGGAAAAAAGATGGGTTTCAGCAGGCAAAACATAATGAAAAGTTTGATCAGGATAATGCACCACAGCGTCTTGCCGACCGTCATACTGCGGAAACCTTCCTGATAAAAGCGGAATACCTTTAATAGTACAAACCCTCCTTTCATGATACTTTTTTTTATATATTTTCTACGTATTATTATATGTTTCATGGATTTCTGCGGTTCGACGGATGCCGTTTTCACATCCTCTCGTCCGCATATATCCATTCAATTTGTTTGCAATTCTGTTCAAATCGTTTGCAAATATAGCACAGAAGAATCTTTTTCCTTTTTGTTTTTTCATAAAAAAACGAAAAGAACTTGTTTTTTTTGACGAAGCGGCATGTTGGGCTTGAAAATCCCCCGTGGAAGCATGTTTTTTTCGCCCGGAAGTCGAAGTTACAGAACGGTAATTGTTAATTGTACACGATGGATTTGGTTGATTCCGGATTTCTTCTTATCTTTGCTCCTCATTTAAACAGCATCAACTATGAAACAAAAATTTTTAGACATTCCGGATGAATTTGGCAAACGATTAAAAGACGTACGAAAATTCTTGGGTTTAACGCAGCATCAACTGGCTGATACACTTGGTGTCAATCCGCCAGCCATCTTTAATATTGAGTCGGGAAAGGGCAGTAGTTCTACGACAATGTATGCGTTACTCAAATTCTATGCGCAATTTATCTATATTGATATGCTGTTTGATGAAAATTTTGAAATCATAAAACGCACTTCGACGGTGAAAAGCTCAAAAAATAATATTCGCACGTCTATTGTTGTGAACAAGTTGAAAAATGTGAGAACAGATTTAGATACGGCGATTGGATATTTGGAATAACAGGATTCAACGATGCTATGGAATACAAGGGGGCAAATATAGTGATATTTTTGGTAAACAAAAGGGATTGCTTAGTAAACAAAAAAGATTGCAAACCCCGTTTAAAAGTGGATTTCAATGCAGATTGAGACGGGTTATGGTTTGAGCGTGATGCAGTTTATTCCCTCCGGAGCAAAAGAGAGATGATAAAGATTTCTATGGATAAGAGGGTATTCCGGATAAACTGACTCCGGCTTTAGAATGGAATTTAATAATTGAATATCAATTAATTATATCCAATATTTTGCTGTCGCTCAAGTATCAACGAAGGCATAAAAAAGGCGTTTCACAACGCCCTTTTTGTTTGTGTTATAAAACATAAAATTGTACTTTATGGAACAACTTCCATATCGCATAGGCAAATATACTGTTTTTTTTTGGTAAAAAAAACGAGAACTATACGGGATTTGCAAATCCAACAAACCAACCCCATACGAATAGGAATTAACCTTCACAGCTTGCTTAAACGATTAAGTTGGTGGCTTAATCGTTTAAGTTGGCAGCTTAATCGTTTAAGTATGTCCTCTCGCCATCGTTGGAAGAGGGGCATATTCGTATTACACATCCTCCAGTTTCTCTTCCATTTCTTCCTCCTCGAACCACTCCTCGAGTTCCTCTTCCTCATCGCTATCCAACTGTTTGCCGACGGAAAAACTGTCTTCAATGGTTTTGAATTCGGTTTTATTTTTGTTTTTGTCTTCCGTCGCTTCCTGTTCGATGATGCAAATAGTCTTGCCATTTGCGGAAAAGACAGCTATACGACCTTCATGAGCCAATGTCAAGACGTTGGCTGTATAGCGGGTCACAATCCCTTGATAATTGCCGTAGCTTCCTTCGGTCACCTTTTCAAATTTCAACTGTGAAAACATGGGTTGAGATTCTAATAATTCCCGGTAAACAGACAAATATTCCGTCAATTCGTCATACTCCACTTCCACCATTCCGACGGTCAGGACGCCGCTTGTATTGATGCCGGTTTTTTCCACAAAGAGATAACACCCGTTTCCGTAATCCTCTGTATCACTCACCTTCCATCCAGCAGGACAAGTGAATGACAGTCCGAATTGGTTAAACGGCGTCTCCTGCGGTCTCGAACAAGTCGTCAACAGAACGGCGGAAAAGATAATGACAACGAACTTTATCCAACACGACCCCAATCCTATGGATTCGGCGGCAATCAACAAGTTTTGAGTAGCGGCGGCGCAATCCGTCTCAGGGGCGACGGTTCGTTCATCGCACGAAACGATAATGAGCGTGGGCGCTCCATAGAGGCAATTGAAATGTTCTTCCTTGATTTGCTCCGCTTTATAATCCCTGACGCTTCGGCGTTGTCTAATAATTTGCAAGGTCTTGTTTATCATAATCTTTGAATCATTGAATTTTTGAATCATTGAATTTTCACTCTTCCACCGTCCAGCTTACCGGCCCGATCAATCCTGCCCGGCCGTCGCCGCGGTAAGGCGTCGGGATGGTCTGGTAGTGGTTGGAGAGGGCGCTATACACTAATATTTCGATTTGATTGGCGCCGGGACGGACGTACGGCGTAATGTCGGCCAGATAGGGCGGACTCATCAGGATTCCCACCGGCTGGCCGTTGACGGTCAGTTCGCAGGAAGCGGTCACGTCGCCCAAATCAAGCCGTATCTTTCCACCGGATTTCACCGTCGGCAGTTCGACAGACTTGCGGTAATACATCCCGCCCGAATAGTATTTGAGCGCACCCGTTTCCGACCAGTTGCCGGGCGCAAGCAAACCCTTGCCAGTATGCAGTTTGACGGGTTCGCAGACCGCCGCCGCACCCTGATAGCCCGTTTCGCGTTCCACGGAGAAAGCGACCGTGCCAACGCGCTTTTGCACCTCGTCCAGCGTCACTTCATACGTGCGGACGCCTCCCGGCCGACTTGCTTTCAGGCGGATGCGTTTTTTCGGCAGCGGTTTTCCGTCGAACCACACCTTCAGGTTTTTCCCGGCTACGGTAAATTCCATCCCGCTGAGGCCGGGCGCCGAGCGGAAACGGTAATTCCACACAGGGTGTTTGCCGCCGTACGGGTCGTACATCAGATGGTCGCTGATTCCCCAGCGCGTGGAGATGATGTGGTCGTATTTGGAAGGATGCTCCGGCAGCGGCGACGAGGCCGGCAGCAACACCACCGCGCTGCGGGCGCGCGGGTCGCTGTAAGAACCGGTCGCCATTTTATACTCCGTCTTTGCCGTTTCGGGATAACCGACCGTCAGCAAATGCCAGCCTTTATCCAGCGTGACCGTACAGTTTGCCGGAACAGCGTCCGTTTCAGCCCGGGCGCCGTTTTCAAGCGCCGCCTTTGTGACCGGCGCCTGAATGTCTTTATCAATCAGAATCCATCCGGGCGGCACGCCGCTTGTTTCCACCCGGTAATCTCCGCGGACAGGGACATACGCCTCCGTCCGGTAAACCTGCGCGTCACTTCCCCGGTCAAGAATCAGGAAGCCGTCGTCCACCTTGCCTTTCAGCCCGTGCCAGCCCTGTGAGCCGGGATTGTCCCATACGCCGTACTGCCACGAAAATTCCGTCAACTCTTCCGAAAGCGCAGTTCCGCTTTTAAAATCATCGTAGAAAAACGCCTGCATCTGCGGCCCGAAACCATAGACGCTTTCCGGCCATGCGGAATCGTCAAAGCCGGGCTGCATCCAGTCCTTATCCGCCGGTCCGGCCGGCTGGTGGCGGAACGAACGCGCTTCGGCGGCAATGAAACCGTCGGATGCCGGAAGACGGAAATCACCCCATTTATTGTTCATCGTGGGCAGCAGTTCCGTTTCCCATTCGCCTTCCACGCGGGCTTGCGCCGTCACTTGCGGCTGACGCCGGTTTGCGTCTTCCATCACGGGAGCGCCCGGCGAGAACACAAACAGGTACGAGTTGGAAGGCTCTTTTTCCAGTTTCAACCACGTGCCTTCGTCCGTCCGGCGCACCACCGGATAAGGCGTCGTCGTGCCGGTGGAGGCGTCCCAGAGTTCCACCTTCCCGGTCGTCCGGAAGAAACATTCGCTGCCCTTGGGCACGTCCATCACCATATATACATCGCGTTGCCCGGCGCGGCGGTGCAGGACTTTCCCGACGCCTGCCGCCGGTTTAAAGTCGGGCGTGACAAGCGATTGTATCTGCCCGATAACCGCTTCTTTCGGGAGATATAACCCGACGCCCCCGGCTGCATTGGTCTGTTTGCCGGCCGATTTACCGGCCGAGGCTTCCGCCGCCGTCAGTCCGAATAATTCCCGGATGATGGCATTGACGGCTTCATCGTCTTCGCCTGCCAGCGTAGTTGCACGGGGAAGCCGGCCCGTGGCCAGCACGATGCCGCCCGCGCGGTAATGCGCCTGCGCTTTTTGCAGCGAAGCATGGTGCATGGCCTGAATATCCGTTAGAATCAGTATTTTGTATCGTTCGCCGGAAACGCTCAGTTCGCCTTTCCCGGCCGTAGCCTTCTGCAAGGATTGATAATTGATGAAATCATAGTCCAGACCGGCATTGCTCAGCTTCATGGCCAGGTCGAACATCTCTTTTTCGGTGGCTTCCGGATAGGCTTGCATGGATTCGGTGGGATACATCAGGGCGATGTCGCACACGTGCGTCCCCTGACTCATCAGGTAACTCAGGCGTTCGGTATATTCCAGCCACTTTTTCACATGCGGCCAGTACGGCATCCGGAAATGAAAACAGGGCGGCGCCCATTCCCACCATCCGCCGTGCGTGGAATAATACAGGCCGTGCATACAGACAAGGTTGCCGCCCGCAATGACGTGATGATCCATCTGCTGCGTGAGCCACGAACCGGAACTGCCCCATCCCATGCTGTGGAAGGCTTCGAGCCACGTGCGCGGCCGCTCGTAGAGGTGGGCGATGGAACTCGACACCTTGGTCTGCAGGAAACTGGAGCCTTTGGACGGCGCGTCGTTGCCCGGCGCCGTGTACCAACTGTTTGCCCGGAAATAATCGACATAAGCCAGCGGTTCCTTGCCGCGTCCGAGGTTGTCGCTGCCGTAAATCAGCCCGCGCTGCGCGTGCCAGTCGTAGATAGGCCGGAAATACCGCTCCTCGGCCAGGTCGAGCAGCACGTCGCAATAGTCCAGACGCACTTTGGGCGTCATTTTACCAACGTATTCATGCAGCGCCGGCAGCCAGGGCGTGAGGTCGTAGCCTTTCCGTTTGAGAAATTCTTCCCTGAAATCGTTCGACCACGAACCGATTTTGAGGGGATATAGCAATTCATCCTGAAAGAAATAATTCATCCCGTTGTTGACGGCGTCGCCCATCCGCTTCTCGAAACGGTCGAAATAGACGCCAATCAGTTCCTTCCCGTGGTCGGGATGCAGCAGGTAGCCTTCTTTCGTGGTGATGATATAGATCCGGGATGCGCCGCCGGCCGGGGCTGTCCACGCCAATTGCCCGGCGGAGATATGCGGCGTGATGTCCGTGCCCGCCTCTCCGTCCGGGCGGCAGGCGATCACGGCAAGGAGGTTGCCGGGAACAGTCCGGCGATACGTCGCCCCGCCTTCCACGGAATCAACCTCGAAGACTAATTCGCCCCGGTAGCCGCGAAACTTGGGCAGGAGCGCCAGTTCGTCGGCATAGTATCCGTTGCCCGTCCAGCCCACCGTGTAGTCATCCATTCCGGCGCCCAGATTCCGGGCGGCGCACTCTTTGGCGAACCAGCTCCACGTATCCCACCATTCTTCCGAAAAGACGTGGGGGCGTCCGGCTTCCGTTTT
>JAISJX010000117.1 GCA_031261145.1 Tannerella sp. | reverse complement strand
TATTGATTTCGTTCCTGATTGCTTCGCCGGTTGCGTATTTCAGTCTGCAATCGTGGTTAGACGGTTTTACGGTAAAGACCCCGCTAAGTATCTGGGTATTTCTGCTGGTCGGCCTTCTTGCTATGGCGGTCACGCTACTGACAACCAGTTATCAGACGTGGAAAGTGGCAACGATGAACCCGGTGAAGACTTTGAAAACGGAATAAAATTCAACGATTCAATATCCAATGATTTTGCTGATTCCATGGCTTGAACTGTAAAAAATCCGCCCAATCTGTGTCATCTGTGTTCTTTGAACTATTGATTTACTGTATTTTGAAAAAAAAACGGTATCAGGTATGAATATCTAAAGATAATTGATTACCTTCGCACAAAATTTTTCCAAAAAATTAATGTGGATAAATCTTGCGATTTTTAATACAATTATATAGAATATGAATATACAAAAAAAATTGTTTGCAGCTCCTTTATATTTGCAAATACTGGTGGGTATGATTTTGGGAATTGCAGTAGGGATAGTGGCATTGTATGTGCATGCAGAGTCGATTGTTCAGGATTGGGTTGTTCCTTGGGGACAATTGTTTATTCGGTTGTTGCAACTGATAGCCGTCCCGCTAATCTTTGTTACGCTAATAAAGGGCATTACGGGGCTAAAGGATATCAGCCAGTTTTCCAAACTGGGCGGAAAAACGCTGCTGCTTTACCTCATTTTTATAACGGTCTCTGTTGCCTTTGGCATCGGGTTAGGGCTGATCGTTCAACCCGGCGCACTGGTGGATCCGGAAGCTGCCTCCGATATGCAGGAAATTTATCAGGGCACTCTTACGGAAAAGGCATTGGCAGCCGAACAAATCCACAGCCAGGGACCTTTGGGTTTCCTAAAGGTGATTGTTCCTGATAACATCATTTTTGCAGCCAGTAATAATTCAAATATGCTGCAGGTTATTTTCTTTGCCATACTCTTTGGTTTGGCAGCCTTGCTGGTTCCTCGCACGAAAGTACAGCCTGTGATTGACCTCTTTGAATGCTTGAATGATATTATTATGAAGATGATAAGTATTATTATCGGGTTTGCACCCATAGGCGTGTTGGCGCTAATGGCCGGGCTGACAACAGATTCCAAGGGCAATATGAGTGTGTTCGGTGCGTTGGGGTTGTATGCCGTTACCGTCATAGTGGCTATGTTTATAATAATGTATTTCTTTTATCCGCTTATCATTAAGTTCTTCTCAAAGCACAGCGTCAAAGCCTTTATCCGCGCGATGTATCCGGTGCAACTTTTTGCATTTACTACGAGCAGTAGCGCTGTTACTTTGCCCATTACCATGAAGGCGGTAGAAGAAGAACTGGGCGTCTCGGAAGAAGTCGCCTCCTTTGTATTGCCGGTAGGCGCTACCATCAATATGGATGGAACCTCGTGTTATCAGGCAATTGCCATCCTCTTCATTGCACAGGTCTTAGGTGTTGATCTCAGCATATCACAGATACTGATGGTATTGTTCATGACGGTACTCTCATCAATCGGCACACCCGGAATACCGGGAGGCAGTTTCGTCATCCTCACATTAGTGCTTACCTCAGTAGGTATTCCGCCTGAAGGCATGGCGTTAATCATGGGTATAGACCGCCCGTTAGATATGCTCCGCACCTCCGTCAATATTACCGGCGATGCGGTTGTAGCCTGCATGGTGGATAAGAAATAAACAGTCCGGCATAATTCAATGGATTGTAGAGACGTGGCATGCCGCGTCTCTACAATCCATTGAATTATTGAATCAATTTTGTTAAAAATGCCGTTCTATCACAAAGAACATACAGAAAGTTTATAACTTTGCCGAAAAACGATGGTCAAGACAAAATCAATATATGTTTGTTCCGGCTGCGGGGCGGAGGCGCCGAAGTGGATTGGGAAATGCCCTGTGTGCGGGGAGTGGAATACGTATGTGGAAGAAGTGATTGCCAAAGAATCGCCGGCAAAACATTCCATTCCGGGAATTGAGAAAAAAGGCGTAAAACCGCAGTTATTGCGCGATGTGACGTCGAGGGAAGAAGTGCGTATGGACATGCGGGATGCAGAGCTGAACCGGGTACTGGGCGGTGGTCTGGTACGAGGTTCGCTGGTGCTGATAGGCGGGGAACCGGGCATCGGGAAATCGACGTTGATCCTGCAAACGGTACTGAAAATGCGGGGGATACGGACATTGTACGTCTCCGGAGAAGAGAGCGTTCAGCAGCTCAAACTGCGGGCAGACCGTTTATCGGAAACCCTCTCCGACGACTGCTTTGTCTTGTGCGAAACCAATCTGGAACAAGTCTTTGTGCAAGCCCAGAACATACAGCCCGACCTGATCATTATTGATTCCATCCAGACAATTTATACGGAATTGGCGGAATCGTCGCCCGGAAGCATTTCGCAGGTGCGCGAGTGCAGCGCCGCTATCCTGAAATATGCGAAAGAGACGGGTACGCCGGTGTTCCTTATCGGGCATATCAACAAGGAAGGGAGCATTGCCGGGCCTAAAGTGCTGGAGCATATCGTGGATACAGTGATTCAGTTTGAAGGCGATCAACATTATATGTATCGTATTTTGCGAAGCATCAAGAACCGTTTCGGCAGCACGTCGGAACTGGGTATCTATGAGATGCGTTCCAACGGTTTGCGGGAGGTGAGCAATCCTTCCGAACTGTTGCTGACGCAGAACCACGAGGGATTGAGTGGCGTAGCCATTGCGGCGGCGATTGAAGGCGTCCGTCCCCTCCTGATTGAAACGCAGGCATTAGTCAGCTCGGCGGTATATGGCACGCCGCAACGCAGTGCGACCGGCTTTGACCTGCGGCGAATGAATATGCTGTTGGCGGTACTGGAGAAACGCGCCGGGTTTAAGCTCATACAAAAGGATGTCTTCCTGAATATTGCCGGCGGATTGCGGGTGAATGACCCCGCTATTGACTTGTCCGTGATTAGCGCTGTGCTCTCGTCGAGCCTCGATATTTCGATTGAACGGAATATCTGTATGGCGGGCGAAGTGGGGCTGTCCGGGGAGATTCGCCCGGTGAACCGTATCGAGCAGCGCATTCAAGAGGCCGACAAATTAGGTTTTACACGTATGATTATCCCCTGTATGAAAGGGCTTGAGGGGTTAAACCTCAACATCAAACTCTTTCAGGTAAGGAAAGTGGAAGAAGCCTTCCGGATACTTTTCGGATAATCAGCTAAAATAGTTGTTTTATCATGATTAAAGAACTACAATTAAGGATTCTGCCCGAAGAAGCAGCCAGTGAAGAAGCGTTGAAACAGGTGGTGAGCCGTGAGACGGGCGAGCCGGTCGGACGTATCTGCGCCGTACGGACGCTCAAACGCTCGTATGATGCACGCCAGCGCACGATCTTTGTGAATGTAAGCCTGCGCGCATTTATCAACGAACTGCCGGATGCGCCCGAATATACCTCCATCGAATATAAAGATGTCTCCAACGCAAAGCAGGTCGTCGTGGTCGGAGCCGGGCCGGGAGGACTGTTTGCCGCGCTCCGGCTGATAGAACGGGGATTGCGTCCCGTCGTCATTGAGCGGGGAAAAAACGTTCACGACCGCAAAAAAGACATCGCCCGGATTAGCCGCGAGCACACGGTCGATCCGGAATCGAACTGCTGCTTCGGCGAAGGCGGCGCCGGGGCGTATTCGGACGGCAAACTCTATACGCGCAGCAAGAAACGGGGTTCGGTGGACAGGATACTGAATATCTTCTGCCGGCACGGCGCCAATCCCGCCATTCTTGCAGACGCTCACCCGCATATCGGAACGGATAAATTGCCGCGTATCATCGAAAATATCCGCCGACAGATTCAGCAGTGCGGCGGCGAAGTGCGTTTTGAAACCTGCATGGAATCGTTGATCCTGAAGGACCGTGAAGTTGAGGGCATCCGTACCCGCCAGGGCGAGGTTTTCCTTGGGCCGGTCATTTTGGCTACCGGACATTCCGCGCGCGACGTCTATCAATGGCTGTACCGGCAACAGATTCCGATTGAGCCGAAAGGCATAGCCGTCGGCGTCCGTCTGGAGCATCCACAGGAATTGATCGACCGTATCCGGTATCATCGTCCGGAGGGCAGGGGTGATTATTTGCCTGCGGCGGAATACCGTTTTGTGACACAGGCGCAAGAACGGGGCGTCTATTCGTTTTGCATGTGTCCCGGCGGTATTGTTGTCCCGGCGGCAAGCGGGTCGAAGCAGGTGGTCGTCAACGGCATGTCGCCTTCCGGCAGGGATTCGAAATGGGCGAATGCCGGAATGGTGGTCGAGATTCAGCCCTGCGACTTGGTCACCGGCGAATTGAAAGCCGGGAATGAGAAAGACAAGATGCCGGATTCACCCCTGGCGTTGATGCGCTTTCAGGCGCAGTTGGAAGAGATGAGCTGGCTGAACGGGGGGATGAAACAAACAGCGCCCGCACAACGGATGACGGATTTTATCCGGCGCAAAAACTCGTTTGATTTGCCGGTATCATCCTATACGCCGGGGTTATTAGCTTCGCCGATCCATTTCTGGATGCCGGAATTTATCACCTCGCGTTTGCGGGACGGATTCCGCCGGTTCGACCATGTTTCGCCCGGCTTCCTGACTAACGAAGCGGTTATGATTGGCGTGGAGACGCGCACCTCTTCGCCCGTCCGTATCCTGCGCGACCGGGACAGCTTGCAGCACGTGACGCTGAAAGGGCTTTTCCCCTGCGGCGAAGGTGCCGGATATGCCGGCGGCATCGTTTCCGCCGCAATGGATGGGGAGGGGTGTGCAGACAGCGTGGCGGAGTTAATGATTCAATGATTGCTCTTACCTCTTCCGGCGTTTTATTTTTCTACTAACTGAGGAAATCCTTTTTCAAATATCTCCCTGGCTTTCTCATAATCCTTTTCAAATACGAGTATTTCGATTTGAAAGCCGGGGATATTGGAAAATACAGACGACAGCGTTTCGTGCCTCACGAAAGATTCAATGCCTTCATTAAGCAATATATCTTTCAACATATTTACTTGAAAGCTATCACATAATGCCGTTAAAACAATTGTTTCCATATTCATTTTCTTTTATTGGTTCGACGCAAAGTTACAGATTTTCTTGAAACAAACCAAGGTGGTCTTTTTTATTCCATTAAATATACAATCACAAAGAATCATGGAAAATAAAATTCAGGTTTGCAAAAACTCCCCCGCCCGAAAGTTCAAAACTTCAGGCGGGGGAGTTTTACAATTCATCCGATAATCTTTTTACTTTTTGATTATCTGCATAACGTCCAAATGAGCTGGTCGCTATACTAATTAAAACAGAGATTCCCGCCACTAAAATTCACAGTACTATACCTTCAATGTTTTATTATTCCTATTATATTCAACTCCTACACAAAGAGGAGTATTATTTAAATCGTCTGCAATCATTGAAGTTGTAAAAATAATTTGGTGCTCTTGCTCTATTTTACTCGAAATTCCGGTGATTAGCCTCTGAAAATTTTGAGTTCTTTCTTTTTCCATTCCTTTATCTTCCATATTGTCGCACAAAATAAAGCGAGGATAACGGAAAAAATCTAATTTCAAACTTGCAAAAAATAATGAGAACAAAATAGCATTTTTCAAATATACGTTGGAACTTGCAGAGAAGTTATGATTTCCATCTAAAGAATATACATCGTGCAAAAAATCTATTTCAACCCATTTCCCGTTTTTAAATTCTTCTTGCCTATCTAAATCTTTCTTCAGAATATACAATGTAATTTCTCTGACTTTTTGCATTGCAACTTGGCGATTTCTTGCTTGTTCACTTTCTTTTTGTCTGATTTCTGATTCCAATAGTGAAATTTCAGAAGCCAATGTTGCAATCTCATTTTTGAGTAATTCTATCAATTTCACAACTTGTAATTGTTGTGTCAGGTATTCTATTTTCTTTTCTATTTTTCCTTTTTCAACTAACAAGTCATCTAACCGTTCATTTCTTGTCGTTTGAGAATTTTCAATAGATGAATCTAATTGCTTTTGTAAACTTCGTGCTGATTCAATACACATTGGAAGTTCTCCTACAAAATTTGCATATTTTCGTTCTTTCCCTTCAAGTATGCTTTTTGATTCTTTAATTTGTAAATCCATTTCTTTGTAAAAGACGTTTTGCATTTGCTTTTTCTGCTTCTTCAGGAAGTGGTTGCTTACAAAGAAAACAATGCCCATCCGCGACATTATTATTCAATTCACTCAAGCATTGTGGGCAATGGGTCAATGGTAGTTCTCCCAAAACTTGTCTCGTCAATAAAGAATTGTTTAGTTCGGATATTCTTTTTTCCAATGTCGAAATAAATTGACGAGAATCGGCAATTTCAATATCCAATTGATTTATGTTTGTTTGTAAAATTCTTGTTTTATTTTTTGCATCAGATAAATCGGATTGGATTTTTTCGGAGTTTAATTCAGTTCTTTTCGT
>JAISJX010000095.1 GCA_031261145.1 Tannerella sp. | reverse complement strand
CATATCTTGGGGATGTTTGCGTAATACCTGCTTGCGTAGTGCCTACGTAGATTTTCTTGCATGGTCTTCAAGGCTATTTGGAAGACTTTCGGTTTTTGACAAATTGTCAGAATTGCCTTTTACCCGTTTAAAGAGAAAAAAAACCTCACAGCCCTAATGCAGAGCGGGTTTGAAAACTGTGCACACTTTTCGGAAAAAGTGTGCACAGTTTCTCGAAAAAGAGTGCGTACTTTTTGAGAACAGTGCGCACGCTTTTTTTTCATTCGGTTTCCGGGACTTTTTTAGAGAAGTTAACGGATGCTAAAAGGCTTTATTTAATGACAAAAAGAAAGCATTTCTCCCTTAAACCGCTTTGATTAGTCAAACGAGTAACAGGCCTTTACCTGACCAGGCGGGCGGGGACGCCCTCAAAGGTAATTTTGACCGGTTGGATCAGGCCGTTCCCGTCGAAAGTCATCCGGTCGATGCAGGTGACACGGTGGTTGCCGGCATTGTCGCCTAAAGGCCGGCGGTGGTAAACGATATAATAATCTTCGCTGTCCGGGACGCGGATAACGGAATGGTGTCCGGCGCCGGTAGCCACCGCAGGGTCTTGTTGTAAAATCTTTCCGATGCGCTCAAACGGGCCGAAAGGGGAAGAAGCTATGGCATAAGCGACGGAATAGTTCGGGCTTCCCCATCCGCCTTCGCTCCACATAAAGTAGTATTTCCCGTCTTTCTTGAACATGAAGGAGCCTTCCACATATCCTTCGGGGGTGACTTCCTTGTATATTTCCCCGTCTTTGAAAGGCAACAGGGCGGTGAAATCTTCATTCAGCAGGACTATATTGCAATGTCCCCATCCGCCGTAATACATATAACATGTACCATCGTCGTCGCGGAATACAAACTGGTCGATTGGTTGCGCCCCGTTGACAATGTCGTTGATAAGCGGTTTGCCCGGCAAGTCCTTATACGGCCCTTCGGGACGGTCGGCCACGGCTACGCCTATTCCCCCCACCTCGCCTTCGTGCACGTCGTTAGCCCCGAAGAAAAGGTAATATTTGCCGTTCCGGTGAATGACGGAGGGCGCCCACATGGCCCGTTTGGCCCATTTCACCTCCGCCGTATCCAGGATGGAGGCATGTTTTGTCCATGTCACCAAATCTTTGGAAGAAAAGCAGTCGAAAAAGGTTTGCTTATCGTATTTGTCACTCCATGTGGGATAGATCCAATAGGTATCCCCGTAGATGATCCCCTCGGGGTCGGCATACCAACCCTCAAAAACCGGGTTGCCGCTTGATTCCGCCGGTTTGGAAACGCAGGATAGCATCGCGGCAATGCTGAGGGCGGAGAAGAAAAGGACTTGTTTTTTCATTTTTCTTTATGATTTTAAGGAACATAGCATTTATTTCCAGCGAACAAAGGTAGTGCGATAGCCCTGAAAACCCGTATCCCTTCGGCATGAATTTCCAAAAAGCCTGTTTTTGTTTTCTTTCTTTAGTGTGCATTACTTTTTTATATATATTGCCACTGCATTTCCCTATTAAAATTAAAAAAGTAAACAACATGAGAAAAATCAGCATCATTGCATTGACGGTGCTTGCGAGTGTCACAATATGGGCGCAACAGGGCTGGCTGCCTGCCGACCCTGCCGCCACGCCTGAAGCCAGGGAACTCTTCGCCCGCCTGCTCAAGATTCAGGACAAGGGCGTAATGTACGGACACCAGGACGACCTGATGTGCGGCCACACATGGTGGTACACGCCCGGACGCTCCGACACCAAAGACGCCGTGGGCGACTACCCCGGCGTAGCGGGTTTTGAACTCGGCGAAATAGAATTGGGCGGCAAACGCTCGCTCGACTCGGTTTCGTTTGCCCAAATGGCGGAACAGGTAAAGTGGTTTTACAAGCAAAACGGCGTTATCACCGTCAGTTGGCATGTGGTGAACCCCATAACCTCGCAGTGGCCCGGCATTAAGGAGCCAAACGGCGCGGGTTCGGCCTGGGAGGTTTCACCCCTCTCGGCAGCCGGTCTTAACGCAGTGGAAAGCGTGCTGCCCGGCGGCGGCAACCACAGTATGTTCAACAGTTGGTTAGACCGTCTGGCAAACAACTTCCTGACGTGGCGCAACGAGGAGGGAACGCTCATTCCTTTCGTCTTCCGCCCCTACCACGAACATTCGGGCAGTTTCTTCTGGTGGGGCGTTACGCGCTGCTACGATGAGGAATACGCCGCCCTCTGGCGCTACACGGTGAACTACTTGCGCAACAAGGGGCTTCACAACATCCTGTATGCCTACAATACCGATAAAGTGTATTCGGCGGAGGAATTTTTGCGCGGCTATCCGGGCGATGAATACATTGACATGCTCTCCATCGACTGGTATGGCCAGGGTGAAGAGTTTAATCAAAACGTAGATAAAGCCCTTGATTTCACTGCAAAACTGGCGCAGGAAAAGAAGAAACTTCATGCGCTGAGCGAGTGCGGCCCCATCAGCGTGGACTTGCAAAAGATTCTGGCGAAATACAAATCGTCATACGTCTTGACATGGCGTCATGCGCCTGCCCGCGGCGGCTTTGCGTTTACACCTCCCACGCCCGAAGATTTGGCAAAGATGCCCGCGGAGGCCCGCGAGGCCTACGAACGCTGGAGCAAAATGCCCAAGCACGACGATTTGCTTAAAGAAATGAAAAAAAATCCGCGCTACCTGTTTTTGAAGGATATTCAAAAAATAAAATAGCGCTTCATTCATGCAAACACAGTCATTATGAAAAAACAACTATCCTTTGTTATACTTGCCTCCGCCGCGTTGCTTGCCGGTTGCCATCCGGCAACGGAATATTCACGCGGCATCGGGGTATATCCCGGCAATCCCGGAGAGAGCTATGCGCCGGAATTAGTGGCGGATAATGCCACTTACCGCAATGTAGCCGAACTGAAAAGCGCTTATCATTCGTCAAGTTACGATTACAACCTTACGGCTCAACTGGCTACTGACGGTATCATTTCAGCCGGAACGCCTGCCGCCATCCGTGTCGCCACTCAGAACGGCGATTTGAAGAAAAACGAGCGGGAATGGCTGTTCGACGGCAAAAGCGATTCAAAGTATGTAGTCGCGGGCGGCGATATTTACCTCCGGTTGGATTTAAACAATATGCCGGTTGCGACCGATAAGTTTGTTATCCGCGGCCGCGTAACCATAGACAATGAAAAAGCCAAAGGTTACGAAGTCATTGCTTACGCCTCTAACGACGGTGAAAACTGGGACGTATTGGAACAGGAAAAAGGCGGCGGCTATTTCGGCAACGAGCCGGCGAGCATGTTCCGGGGATTTCCCATGCCGCCGGCAGGCTCAACGCCCCCCGCTCCCGCACCTTCGCCCGTAACGTTCAACTACGATTACCACCCTGCGCCTCAACCTCCGGCAGCCCCGATGTCGTTCGGCGGCGCGGATTACAGGGCAATGATGACGGCAAGAACGTTCAATCACGAAATCGTATTGAAAGAAAAAACAGCCTACAGCCATTATAAAATAGTTTTCAAGATGCCGGGCGCACAGGAATGGACCTTTACCGACTGGGATTTCTACCGCGACAATGAATTGCTGGCCATGCTCCCCTCCTACCATTTCAACAGTGTTTGGCAAAGCGCGACCGCCGGCGAAGAATGGCTTTATGTCGATTTGGGCGCACCCGCCTCGTTTGACAAAATCAACTTGTATTGGATAAACAAAGCCGTAGAGGGCGTAATCCAGACTTCCGGTGACGCAAAAACGTGGGAAAATATTGCCGGCCTGCCCGGCGGCGCGGACAAGAACGATGTCATAGAATTGGAAAAAACGGTAAAGGCGCAATATGTCCGCCTGTTGCTCACGGCAGCCGAAAACAATCAACCTTATATGTTGAGCGAATTGCAGGTGTTCGGTAAAGGCGGCTTGGTCGCCCGTCCGCACGCCGGGCCGGAAGAAAGCGATAATCATCAATACCTGAGCGGCGGGAACTGGAAACTGCAACGCGCCTCGCAAGTAAACGCCGGCGGCGAAGAAGTGTCCAAACCCGGATTTGCAACGGAAAACTGGATACCGGCAACTGTTCCGGGTACGGTATTGGCAAGTTATATGAACATCGGCGCAGTGCCCGACCCGAATTACGCCGACAATCAGACGCAGATTTCGGAATCGTTCTTCCTTTCCGATTTCTGGTACCGCAACGAATTTACCGTAAGCAACCCGAATGAATATGTTTTCCTCCATTTTGACGGTATCAACTGGAAAGCCAACGTTTTCCTGAACGGTCAAAAAGCGGGCGACATTGAGGGCGGTTTCATGCGCGGCACATTCGACGTGTCGAAAATCGTGCAAAAAGGCAAGAATGTGATTGCCGTACAAATTGTTAAAAATGCACATCCGGGGGCTATCAAGGAACAAACGGCATGGAGCACCGACCAGAATGGCGGCATTCCGGGTGCGGACAATCCGACGTTTCACGCGACTATCGGCTGGGACTGGATTCCGACCATTCGCGGGCGCGACATCGGCATCTGGAACGATGTATTCCTTACCTACAACGGCGCGGTGACTATCGAAGATCCGTTTGTACGCACCGAATTGCCTTTGCCCGACACTACGTCTGCCGACGTATTTGTTGAGCTGACGCTCAAAAACCACTCGGCGGAAACCGTCAGCGGAACGTTGAAGGGCGCATACGGCGAAGCCGGCTTTGAACAAGCGGTAACGCTGGCAGCCCATGAAGAAAAGTCAGTGAAACTGGATAGCCGGACAAATCCGGCGCTGCATCTGGAAAATCCGAAATTGTGGTGGCCCAAAGGCTACGGCGAGCCGAACTTATACGATGTGGCTTTCAGTTTTGATATTGACGGAAAAAGTTCCGACAAAACAGCGTTTCAGTCGGGCGTTCGCCAGATGACTTTCGACGAAAACACCTATCAACCCAGCGGCGGCATGTCGTTTGGCTTCTTCGGCACGGGCGAGCCGCGCAGGTTGAGTTTGTATGTGAACGGTCGCCGCTTTGTCGGGTTCGGCGGGAACTGGGGGTTCGGCGAATCGAACCTGAACTATCGCGGACGCGAATACGACATCGCAGTGGCTTATCATGCCGATATGAACTTTACGATGATTCGCAACTGGGTAGGTCAAATCGGCGACGAAGAGTTTTACCAGGCCTGCGACCGCCACGGTGTAATGGTTTGGCAGGATTTCTGGCTGGCCAATCCGGTGGACGGACCTGATCCGTATTATCCCGGTATGTTCAACGACAATGCAAAAGATTATATCAAACGCATTCGCAACCATCCGTCGATAGGTCTTTACGTAGGGCGCAACGAAGGCGATCCTCCAGCCGTAATCGACGATTATTTGCGCGAAACCATTCCGCAGGCGCACCCCGGTATTCATTACATTTCCAACTCCGCCATGGGGGTAGTGAGCGGCGGCGGTCCATACAGGGCGTTGCCTCCGAGGGATTATTTCAATAGCTACGGACACGACAAGTTCCACAGCGAACGCGGCATGCCCAACGTGATGACTTACGAAAGTATGCTGCTTGCTTTCGGCAAAGAGCATATTGAGCCGGTAAACACCAGGGAAACGCCTAACAGCATTTACGGTTTGCACGATTATACCCTGGGCGGCGCGTCCGGCGCTTCGGCGCAAGCGGCTAATTCGTTCAACGAGATCATAGAAAAAGCATTCGGCAAACCCCAAAACGCCAAACAGTTCGCCGAATGGGCGCAGTGGATCAACTACAACGGCTATCGCGCTATCTTTGAAGGCCGCAGCGAACACCGCAGGGGCATGCTGTTGTGGATGAGCCATCCCGCCTGGCCCTCGATGGTATGGCAGACTTACGATTACTATTTCGACCCGACGGGCGCATACTTCGGCTGCAAAAAAGCCTCCGAGCCTATCCATATCCAATGGAATCCGATTCGCGATGACGTTGAAGTCGTAAACTACCATGCTTTCGACCGCAGCGGTTTGACTGCCCAAGCGCAGCTAATCAATCAGGACGGAACGGTACAGTGGGAAAAGGAAGCCAGGCTGAACATCAGGGAAGATGAAACGGTGGCTTGTTTCCCGCTCGAATTTCCGGAAAGTTTATCAAACACCCATTTCATTAAGCTGGTCTTGTCGGAAAACGGCCTTGTCCTTTCTGAAAATTTCTACTGGCGGGGAAAAGAAGACGGCAATTACCAGTCGCTGCTCGAAGTGCCGGCAGTGAAATTGAACACGAATACCGTGGTTAAACAATCGGACAGCGAATGGCAACTGACCACTACCCTGAAAAACGAAACGGACACGCCCGCATTGATGGTTCGCCTGAAAGTAGTGGGCAACAAGACGGAAGAACGTATTCTTCCGGTATTCTACAGCGACAACTACATTTTCCTGATGCCGGGAGAAGAAAAAGTCGTTACTATGAAACTGTGCGATACGGATACGCGCGGCGAAAAACCGAAGGTGGAAGTAACCGGATTTAATCTGTAAACAGTAATTTCAAAATCAAAAACAGAAACAGATGAAAAGAATCCTATTTATCGCAGTCGCCCTTTGGGCGGCTGCAATCACATTGCAGGCGCAACAGGACACTATCCCCTGGTTTGTTGACAGATTCGATATGCCCAAACAAAATCCTCATGCCAAAGACATGCCTTTGATTAAAGTGGAAGGCAACCGGTTTGTTACACCCGACGGCCATCCGGTTCTCTTCAGGGGAATCGCCATCTCCGACCCTGATAAAGTAGAACGTTCGGGCTATTGGAACAAACATCATTTTGAAAAAGTGAAGGAATTGGGCGCAAATATCGTGCGTATCCCCATCCATCCTGTTGCGTGGCGCGAGCGCACGCCGGCAAAGTATCTCGAACTGCTCGACCAGGCCGTTGACTGGTGTACCGGCCTCAAGATGTATGTGATGCTCGACTGGCACACCATCGGCAATTTGGAAATGGAAATGTTCCAAGACCCGATGTATGTTACCACCAAGCAGGAAACCTACGATTTCTGGAGGAAAATCGCCGCGCGTTTTGCAGGCAACAATACCGTTGCTTTCTACGAATTGTTCAACGAGCCGACTACTTATCGAGGACAATTGGGCGTTTGCTCGTGGTCGGAATGGAAAAAACTGTGCGAAAACATGATTACCATTATTCGCTATTCGGATAAGGAAACCATTCCGTTAGTGGCAGGATTTGACTGGGCATACGACCTTACGCCCTTGCGCCTGGAACCGATCAACGCTGAAGGAATCGGTTACACCACTCACCCTTATGCAAACAAAAGTCCGCAACCGTGGGCGGCAACCTGGGAAGAAAATTTCGGATTCGCAGCCAAAACGTGGCCCGTTTTTGCAACCGAATTCAGTCACGACGCCATGGCGACGCCCGAATTGATTGACCCGGCAAAAGGGTTCGCTCCCGACAATTTTGTGCTAATCGATCCTGAAAAAGGGGCGGTTTGGGGAAATTTCAAAACAATACCCGCAAAGCCGATCGACCCGAAAGGCGACCACTACGGAAATCAGATTATTGATTATCTGGAAGGCAGAGGCATCAGTTGGACGGTTTGGGTGTTCGACCCGACCTGGGGCGGCGCAAAAATCAAATCGTGGAACTACGATTTAACGCCCGGCGCAGAATTTTTTAAAGCTGCCATGCAAGGCAAATTAGATGTACAGCAGCCCAAAGATCAATCTAAAACTAAAAATAAATAATTACCGGATATGGGAAAAACAACTTTTTTTACATTATACATTGCGATAGCGGTTTTGTCGGTCACGAGTTGCGCACCGGTGGAGGATACTTCACCAGTGGCGAGGGAGACGTTTTCCGGCGTTTGGAAATTCCACGCCGGAGCAGGCGTCGACAGCGCCTGGCAAAGCATTGGCTACAACGATGCGGCGTGGAACGAAGTCGTAACCGACAAACCGCTTGCCGGATACAATCTGAAGACCGAGCAGGGTTTGGGATGGTACCGCAAAATCATCACCCTGCCGGATGAGTTTTACGAAGCGGCGGTAAGGAAAGGCGGCGTGATCCTGCATTTGGACAGCATTGCCGCAGCCGATACGTTGTTTGTGAACGGCGCGCAGGCAGGCTGTTTCTCGCCTGCACAGATTGCCGGAGGCAAATTCCTGGAACGGCATTACTTTGTGTCGTCAAAGAAACTGAAGAAGGGCGACAACCTGATTGCGATAAAGTTCTACGACGGTTGGAGTCCCTTGGGCGGCGGACTTTTGAGCGGTGCGCAACTGTCTCTCTCAACGGCAGAAACCAAGGATAAGCTTGCGATGGACATAGCGGTTGCCGACTCGGACTACATATTTATGTCTCCCCATCCGCTCAGCGTCACCGCAAACATCGAAAACACCAATGCGTGGGCAGTGAAAGGCGATGTTGTGGCAACGATTACCACCGACGACTACCGTTTCCTGCGGTCGGACACCCTACCGCTGAAGATAAAGGCAAACAGCGTCTCTTCCGGGACGTTCGATTTTCAAACTCCGGCGCCCGGTTTTTACCGCTATACCCTGGCATTTGTACGCAACGGCGATATTCAGTTGGAAACGAAAGTCAACGTAGGTTTTGAACCCGAAAAAATCAGTTCGCCGATTGACGCCCACGACGATTTCAAGGAGTTTTGGGACAACAACCTCAAACGGCTTGCTCTGGTAAATCCGGAATACAAGATGACAATTGTGCCCGAATCGTCAAACAGCGATTACAACGTGTATCTGGTTGAAATGAAATCGCTCGATAATAAGATCATCAGAGGCTATTATTCACAACCCGTACGCGAAGGGAAATTCCCTGTAATTGTCGAATATATGGGTTACGGCTCTACTCCTTACGTTTCAAAAACGGTGTGGGACGGTTTTGCCCATTATGTGCCTTCGATTCGCGGACAGGGATTGAACAGGCTGTTGCCGGAAGACGACTTTTGGATTACCATCGGCTTGAAGGATAAAGAAGGCTACTACTATCAGGGCGGCTACTGCGACGTGGTGCGCGCCATCGACTTTGTGTGCAGCCGTCCCGAAATTGACACGGAAAAAATCGCGGTGCGCGGCGGTAGTCAGGGCGGCGCATTGTCGTTTGTGGCGGCAGCATTGGACAAGCGCGTAAAAGTGTGCGCGCCGAATGTTCCGTTCCTCTCCGACTATCGCGACTATTTCAGCATTGTGGACTGGCCTCGCAGCGATTTCGACAAATACAAAATAAAAAATCCCGATATGGATTGGGAACATGTATATGATTTATTGACCTATTTTGATATTAAAAATCTGGCGCAATGGATTGAATGTCCCCTGCTTATGGCTATCGGCGTGCAGGACGGAACTTGTCCGCCGCACATCAATTTCGCCGCTTATAATCAAGTGAAATCCGAGAAATACTGGGTGGCAAGTCCGAGAGCCGGGCATAGCATTCCCGACCCGGAGATATGGGCGAATGAAAGAAAATTTATTCGCGAGAAACTGGGATTGGGACCGCAAGAGTAATAAAAAGTAATTCTCACGTCCGTACTGCCGGCCTCTATTATTCCGTGGCGGAAGGAAATTCCCGCCGTGCCTGCAAAAATCGACCAACTGAATGCCGCCATCAAAGAATATTGCGCAGCCAAAGGATTCACATACGTGAATTACTACGCGCAGTTGGTAAGCAAAGACGGCGCAAAAGGGATGCCCGAACAGTACACCATGGACGGCGTTCACGTAACGGTTGCCGG
>JAISJX010000092.1 GCA_031261145.1 Tannerella sp. | reverse complement strand
ATCCGTTGAAAGAATCCGGGGAATTGATGGACTATTTCACTCGTCTTGAGATGGTAAAAACCGCCGTTTCCGGTTATGCGAAATTCAAGGTGAGCGATTTTGAACGTTTTCTGCCATGCCCGTCCTACACGATTGACACGCTTCGTACGCTTCAGGATACCTATTCCGATAATCAGTTTCATTTGCTTATCGGCGCTGATAACTGGGCGATTATGCCTCAATGGAAAGATTCGCACGCCCTGATGGAAGAATTTCCGGCGCTGATCTATCCGCGCCGGGGGTTCGACGTGACGATTCCTCCGCAATATCCGAATATCCGCAAGGTGGACGCTCCCCTGTTGGATATATCGTCTTCTTTTATCCGCCAGGCGATTAGAGACGGAAAAGACATCCGTTTCTTTCTTCCGGAAGCTATCCGCCCCAATATAAACTATTTAAAAGACATTTTATGAAAACAGGAACATTTATTTTTGTATTTATTATTAGTTTTATCAATATGACAAACGCAGCAAATCCCCTTTTGGGAACGTACAAAACTCCGTACGAGACACATCCGTTCGACAAAATCAAACACGAACATTACGAACCGGCCATTGACGAAGGTATCCGCCTATGGGAGAAAGAAATAGACCATATCGCCCGCAACGCCCAGCCACCCACGTTTGAAAATACAATGGTAGCATTGGATCGTAGCGGACTGCTTCTCAGCCGTGTATCGTCGGCTTTTTTCGCCGTTTTGGGGGCGGAAGCAGACGATGAGTTGATGGATTTGGCGCAAGTCATCTCTCCTAAATTGTCCGACTGCCAAAACAACCTCTATCTGAATGAGGCTTTATTTGCCCGTGTAAAAGCCGTTTACGACCAAAAAGCGTCGTTGAATCTATCGACGGAAGACGCTAAATTATTGCAGGAAACGTATGATAGTTTTGCCGATAATGGCGCCGGTCTTTCGCCTGAAGGAAAAGCGCGTTTTCGTCAGCTAAGCACGGATTTGAACCAGTCGAAGTTGCTGTATGACCAAAATTCGCTGAAAGATCAAAACCGTTTTGAACTGCTCCTTACGGACGAAAAAGACCTTGCCGGTCTTCCTGAAAGCGCTCGTGAAGCGGCCGTTATGAGGGCAAAGGAAAAAGGAAAGGACGGCTGGTTGTTCACGCTGTCCGAACCGAGTTACATCCCGTTTATGCAGTATGCGGACAACCGTTCGTTGCGCGAACAGATGTACCGCGCCAGGATGAATCTCGGAAATAAGGGCGATGAGTTTGATAACAAAGAACTTATCCGTAAAATTGTGAATGCCCGCTTAGAAGTGGCTCAACTGTTGGGCTTTCGGCATTATGCGGAATACGAACTGAAAAATAAAATGGCTAAAAAGGCGGAGAATGTATATCGCTTGCAGGAGCAGTTATTGGAAGCCTACAAACCGGTAGCCATCAATGAATACAATGCTGTTCAGGGTTTTGCGATGGGCGCAGAAAAGGGAAATATCACCCTTATGCCGTGGGACTGGAGTTATTACTCCGAAAAACTGAAAGATGTCCGCTTTGATGTGAACGACGAAATGACCCGCCCCTACTTTGAACTGGAACGGGTGACACAAGGTATTTTCGGATTGGCTACACAACTGTACGGCATTACGTTTAAGGAAAATAAAATGATTCCGGTCTATCATCCCGAAGTGAAAACGTTTGAAGTTTATGACGAAAAAGGGCGTTTTCTTTCCGTTTTATACACGGATTTTTTCCCGCGCGAAGGCAAACAATCGGGTGCATGGATGAACGATATCCGTTCGCAACATACAGACAATAAAGGAAAAGATGTTCGTCCGCAGGTGATTATCGTCATGAATTTCACCCGTCCGACCGAAACGAAGCCCTCTTTGCTCACGTATGACGAGGTGCATACGTTTCTGCACGAATTTGGTCATGCGTTGCACGGGATGTTGTCGCAGGTGACCTACAGCAGCCTTGCCGGAACGCATGTGGAACAGGATTTTGTGGAACTGCCGTCGCAAATCATGGAAAACTGGCTGAGGGAAGAACCTTTCTTAGACCAAATCGCCGTCCATTACCGGACAGGAGAGAAAATCCCCGCCGATTTGGTGCGCAAACTGATTGATGCATCGAATTTTAATGCCGGATATAAATGTTGCCGGCAGGTCAGTTTCGGGCTGTTGGATATGGCATGGCACACGTTAGACAAGCCTTTTGAAGGTTCTATCGCCGACTTTGAAAAGGCGGCGTTTGAACCCGCCAATATCCTGCCGACAGTTTCCGAAACGCTGTTCAGCAGCGATTTCGGGCATATATTCTCCGGTGGATACGGTGCAGGGTATTATGGTTACAAATGGGCGGAAGTGTTGGATGCCGACGCTTTTTCCGTGTTCAAGAAAGAAGGAATTTTCAATCAGGACGTAGCTAAATCGTTCCGCGACAATATCCTCTCAAGAGGAGGCACGGAAGAACCGGATGTATTATACCGGCGTTTCCGGGGACAGGATCCCACGATTGACGCTCTTTTAATCCGTACGGGTGTGAAAAGGATTCAATGATTCCAAATCAGATAATGTACAATATATAAAACAAAAA
>JAISJX010000080.1 GCA_031261145.1 Tannerella sp. | reverse complement strand
TTTAAGTTTTGTTTTAAGTTATGAAGAGAGATTGCCTGACGAAGGTGGTCTCTTTTTTTTGCGCTTAAAATTACGAAAAAATACAGGGGGTGAGTTTTTTTATAAAGAAATATTTACATTCCGTCCCTGACGGGACGGCGCCATAGCGTGTATTCAGGTTTTCTACCGATATGTTGTCCCTGACGGGACATTTTTAATCAGACTCCACTTCCTTATCACTGCTCGGAGGCGGGAGTTCAGGTTGTGTCAGCTTGTCATCCCATTTATACACACGGACATAGTCTATTTTCATTTCTGCGGAGGTGAACCCGGCAGGCGGCGTTACGCCACTATCATAATTTCCTCCTACCGCCAGATTAAGCAGAATATAAAAATCGACATCAAAAGGTGCGGGATAAGGCGCTTTCTCCGAACCCCATTGCGTTTGTTTCCCAACTAAATGTCCGTCGCAGTACCACGCTATTTCATCCGCTTTCCATTCAAGGGCATAGACATGATAGTCTTCGATGGTTGTATTATTCGGGAACACATACTCCCCTGTCGTGAAATACGCATTCCCTGGCCATTCACCGCCGTAATGGATGGTTCCGCTGTATTTATCAGGTATCCTGCCTTTTGCCTCCATAATATCCATTTCGCCGGAGGCCGCCCAACTGCCATAAGGCGAATTTTGTGGCAACATCCAGAAAGCAGGCCACATTCCATCTGTTTTCGGTGAACTAATCCGGGCTTCGATACGTCCGTACGTGGTGTGAAACTTCCCCCGTGTAAGCAGGCGGGCGGATGTATAAGATTTATTTTCCTTCTGTTCTTTTTTAGCGGTAATGACTAACAGACCATCCTTTACGACCGCATTTTCCGCCGTATAATACTGCTGCTCATTATTTCCCCAATCAACAAGACCTTCCTCGCCGGCGCCTGTTTGATAACCCCACTTCGTCTGGTCTAATGCCGTGCCGTCAAACTCATCATACCAGCAAAGTTTGAAAAAACCTTGCGGAAAAGCCGGGCTTCCGAAGAGGAGGATTCCGGCGAATGTGAATACTATCTTTTTCATAACATCCTGTTTTAAAGAATTAGACAATAAATTTCAATCCATTTAATAATTCGCAAATGTAACTCTTTTTTATCAATATGTGAAGCTATCCGGATATTTTATTCCAATTGTCGAAATTATAAAGAAGTTGATGCTATGCCGGGTGGCAGCGGTTGAAATACACGAAAATCCATATTCATTGTTGTTTTAGCCGAAAATTCCGTAATTTTGCGGTCGAAATAAGGATACATTTCTATCCTGCTGAATTGATTATGATGATAAATCCTCAACAGATTCATATTGCCGACTATGATTACCCGCTGCCGGACGAACGGATTGCCAAATATCCGCTTTCCCGCCGCGATACATCCAAGCTGTTGGTTTACAGGCAAGGAGATATCAGCGAGACCGTCTTTAACCAATTGCCGGACTTGTTGCCCGAAAAATCATTGCTGGTATTCAACAACACCCGTGTGATTCAGGCGCGCCTGTTGTTTCGGAAAGAAACCGGCGCACAAATCGAAATTTTCTGTTTGGAACCGATTGAACCGCATGACTATACCCTTGTTTTTCAACAAACCCGGCAATGTACATGGAAATGTTTGGTCGGAAACCTGAAAAGGTGGAAAAACGGTACTCTCCAACAATCATTTCCGTTCGGAAACGAATCCGTTGTGCTGACCGCCGAGCGAAAGGCGCCCTGTGAAGACAGTTTTCTGATTACTTTTTCATGGGATCATCCCGCCTGTACGTTTGCCGATATACTTGATGCCGCCGGAGTGCTTCCCATTCCGCCGTACCTGCACCGCGAAACGGAACAAACCGATCTGCAAACCTATCAAACCGTATATTCCAAGATTAAAGGCTCTGTGGCCGCCCCTACAGCCGGACTGCATTTTACGCCCGAAGTACTGGCAGCAATCGACGCAAAAGGCATCCGGAGGGAAGAAATCACGTTGCATGTAGGAGCCGGAACGTTCAAACCCGTCAAAACCGAGACCATCGGAGAACATCCCATGCACACGGAATATTTTGCCGTACAGCGCCAAACCGTGTCGTTGTTGCTCGAATCCCTCGGCCATCTGATTGCGGTGGGAACTACCTCCGTCCGTACATTGGAAAGCCTCTACTATATCGGCGCCACGCTGTCACGGCGACCGGATGCCACCGCAGAAGAACTAACCGTCCGTCAATGGGCGCCTTACGAACCGGATGCGCCCCGGATAACACCGGCCGAAGCATTGCAACACATTCTCGATTATATGGACAGGCAACAAACCGACCGCATCATCACGGCTACCCAAATCCTGATTGCTCCCGGTTATACGTTCCAAATCGTCCGGGGAATGATAACGAATTTCCATCAACCGCAAAGTACGTTATTACTGCTCGTTTCCGCCTTTGTGAAAGGCGATTGGAAGCGTATTTACGACTATGCCATGGCCCGTAATTTCCGTTTTCTGAGTTATGGCGACAGTTCGTTGCTGTTACAAAATCCGTTTGTTCCGGGTCTGATGATGCAATAAGCGGCTGTCACTTTCGTTAATAGTATAATGTAGTATGATTATGAGGCGGAATATTCGACTTTTTCTTTCTTTAGGCAGTGTAGCCATCTGGATGTTTCTTTCGTGCAAATCGGTCAAACTGAGCGAAGCCGAGGAGAAACAGCGGCTGGGCGAATACTATTTGGCCGGGGAAATGTATCGTAAACTATATACGAAAACCAAACCGGATGAGAAAGATTTACGCGCCTATATCGCCTACCGGTTGGGTGATTGCAACCGGATAATCAATAACATACCCCGTGCCCTCAGCGCTTATGCGAACGCCTTGCGGTACGAATATCCGGACAGCACGCTCTATCTGCGCCTCGGACAAGTGAACCAGCAAAACGGCAATTATGCCAATGCCATCAAATATTACAATGAATATTTAGTGTTAAACCCCTCCGGTGCGATTGCCGCCAACGGAATCCGGGGATGCGAACTTATTCCGGAATGGCAAAATAATCCCACGCTCTACCAGATTGCCCGTATGGAGATTATGAACTCCCGCAGGAGTGAATTTTGCCCGATGTTGTACGGGGAAAAGTATGACCAACTCTATTTTAATTCCACCCGCGGCATGGTGGATAAAGACTCTGTCAACGCCATCACCGGAATGAAAAATAATATGCTTTTTCTGTCTAAAAAAGATGAAAAAGGCGTATGGCAAAAGCCGGAAGAAGTGAAAGACCCGGTGGCAAGCGACTATGACCAAGGCGCTCCCTCTTTCACAAAGGACGGTACGGTAATGTATTACACCTATTGTTCGACCGACGCCGAAGATCCCCGCACCGCCGAAATTTACATGTCTAACCGTAGCGGCGCTTCATGGAGCAAGGGGCAGCGGGCGTCGATTCTGAAAGATTCCATCACGATGTTTGCACATCCTGCCATCTCGCCGGATGGCAAATTCCTGTATTTCGTAGCCGATGCTATCGGTGGATACGGTGGCAAAGATTTGTTTCGCTGCCGTTTAGTCGGGCCATCCGATTTCGGGCCGATGGAGAATCTGGGGCCGGACATCAATACGGAGGGCGACGAATTATTCCCTTATGTGCGCGACTCGTCCACTATCTATTTCGCTTCCAACGGCCATCCCGGAATGGGTGGATTAGACCTTTTCAAAGCAACAGCAGACAGTACCGGGAAATGGACGGTTAAAAACATGGGCATTCCAATCAATTCGATGGCCGATGATTTCGGCATCACTTTTGCCGGCGAAGAAGAATCAGGATTCTTCTCTTCCAACCGGGGCGACGCCCGCGGATGGGATCACATTTATTCGTTCACTTACCCGACCGTCACCATTTTTATTGAAGGATACGTTTCTGATATGGAGGAATATACGATTGATGGCGCTATGGTATGGATTGTCGGAAAAGATGGTTTGAATGTGAAAGTCCCGGTCAAACCCGATGGTTCTTACCGCGTGGAACTGGAACGCGACGTCAGTTATGTCATGATGGCCAGCGCACCGAACTACCTGAACCAGAACTTTGAACTCAAGACGGAACCCGATGAAAAGAACGAGACTTATTATGTTGATTTTTACCTTTCTCCTATTGATAAACCGGTAGTAGTCGAAAATATCTTCTACGATTTCGATAAAGCGACCCTGCGTCCCGAATCGAAAGAGGCGCTTGACCAAATCATCAAAATCCTCAATGATAACCCGAATGTTACCATCGAATTAGGCGCTCATACCGACCGCAAAGGTTCGGACGCATACAATGAAAAGCTGGCGCAACGGCGGGCGCAATCCGTTGTCGATTATCTGATTGAAGCCGGTATTGATACCGGACGCCTGACCGCCAAGGGATACGGCGAAACCGTTCCGAAAACGATAACCGCCCGGATAGCCGAAAAATACGATTTCCTGAAAGAGGGCGACATCCTGAATGAAACGTTTGTCGAAGCGCTAACTCCCGAACAGCAAGAGATTGCCGACCAAATAAACCGCCGCACCGAATTTCAGGTAACGGGGCTGGAATATAATCTGAAATGAGAATAATTGAGAATTAATAATTAATAATTGAGAATTGAAAACGGTGTTTGGCGAAACGGCGCGTTAAGCGGGGTAATGTTGAGGCTGTCTTAAAAGGGCTGATTTTTGATTATCCCTCTATTATAGGGCAAAGTAATTTCCGCATTTAAAAACCAGACTTAAAAAAGAAGGCAGCGAGTTGGCTACAAATTGTAGTCAACTGAAAATGCAATCTGCTGACGGGAAATTTTACAAGACCGATGTCGCTGATGTTGAGCAGCTTTTCCGGTTGATACA
>JAISJX010000074.1 GCA_031261145.1 Tannerella sp. | reverse complement strand
TATTAAAGTCATAACAGACTAAATTCCACCGTATTACAAAAATACATCAATGTTAGGTACGAAGCAGTCTCGGCTTTGGCTCGGAACAGGTTCCGCAGTCTAATTTGATATAGTTATTTATTGACAGCTCCTAGCGGTAACATTGAAAGATGTTCCGGCGAGATTGCGACATTTTCCGATGGCTATGAAAAACTTTACGGCGACATTGCGGAATGTTACGATGCCTATGCAAGACTTTACGATGCCTATGAAAGACTTTACGATGGCATTGCGAGACCTTACGATGGCATTGCAAGGCTTTACGCTAACATTTCAAGACTTTACGACGGCATTTCATTGTATTTTATTGACATTACAAAACATTTCGTCGGCATTGCAAGACTTTACGATGACATTGCGAAACTTTACGACAACATTGCAAGATGTTACGACGGCATAGCGAAATCTTCCGACGATATTTCAAGACTCTACGACGGCATTGCAAGAGTTTCTGACAGCATTGCGAAATTTTCCGGTGGCAATGTGGTAAACCGTCCGTTGTAAATCTCATTTCTTTTTATTTTTTACCATAATCCGAATTTACGAAAACTTTTTGATTTCGCACACTTTTCGTAAATCTTGGCTAAATATTAATTTGAGGCGCTCGTTAAAGGGGCTGACCAAAAAGTATGCAATTCCGTCATTGCGAGGGCGAAGCCCGAAGCAATCCATTGAAAATAAATAGACTGGATTGCTTCACCTAACGGTTCGCAATGACGAAACCGGACTTTTTGGTCAGCCCCTTGTCTGTTCAAATTCTCAATTCTCAATTCTCAATTAACTAACTTCCCCAGCTTTCCCTGTCGAGGTTTCGATAGTTAATTGCTTCGGCTAAATGGCGGGGCAGGATATGGGGCGAATTGTCCAGATCGGCGATTGTGCGGGAGACCTTCAGTATGCGGTCGTAGGCGCGGGCGGAGAGGCTGAGGCGTTGCATGGCGTTTTTCAGCAGGGTCAGTCCGTCATTATCGGGCACGGCGTATTCGTGCAACAGGCGGGAGTTCATCTGGGCGTTGCAGTAGATATTTTTGGTTGAGGCAAACCGCTTACTTTGTATCTCGCGGGCGCGAATCACCCGTTCACGGACGGCCTCGCTATATTCGGCCGGGCGCTGTTCGGAGATTTTCTCAAAGGGAACGGGAATAATCTCAATCTGTATGTCGATACGGTCTAATAACGGCCCGGAAACGCGGTTCATGTATTTCTGGACGGCTCCCGGCGGACAAAGGCAGGGGCGGTCGGGATGATTATAATAGCCGCAGGGACAGGGATTCATGGAGGCAATCAGCATAAAACTGGCAGGATAGTTGACGGCAAACCGCGCTCGCGAGATGCTGATGCAACGGTCTTCCAGCGGCTGACGCAACACTTCCAGCACGCTCCTGTTGAACTCCGGCAATTCATCCAGGAAAAGCACGCCGTTATGCGCCAGACTGATTTCGCCCGGCTGCGGGAATGTCCCGCCTCCCACCATTGCCACATTCGAGATCGTATGATGGGGCGAGCGGAAAGGACGTTGCGCCAGCAGGGATGTGTTCGACTCCACTTTTCCTGCAACGGAATGTATCTTGGTTGTTTCGAGCGCTTCCTGCAAGGTGAAGGGCGGAAGGATGGAGGGTACTCGTTTGGCTAACATGGATTTTCCACTTCCGGGAGGGCCAATCATAATCAGGTTATGTCCTCCGGCGGCGGCTACTTCCAGCGCCCGTTTCACGTTTTCCTGTCCGCGGACTTCGGAAAAGTCAAAGTCAAATTGCTGTTGCCGATCATAAAATTCTTTCCGGGTATCTACCACCGTGGGGACTAATTCGCCTTTGCCGCAGAAGAAATTGACTACCTCTTTGATATTTTCGACGCCATAGACGTCCAGATCGTTCACAATAGCCGCCTCGTAAGCGTTTTGTTTGGGGAGGATGAAACCTTTGAATCCATCTTCGCGGGCTTTGATGGCGATGGGCAGTGCGCCTTTGACAGGTTGCAGGCTGCCGTCCAAGGACAGTTCGCCCATCAGGAGAAAGCTCTCCAAACGGTTAGTATCTATTCCGATTTCCCCGGCGGCGGCAAGGACACCGATGGCTAACGGCAAATCATACGCAGAACCTTCTTTGCGGATATCGGCCGGCGCCATGTTGATTACAATGCGGTTACGGGGAAACGGAAGACCATTGACATGTAAAGCCGAAATGATTCGCTCGTGACTTTCGCGCACGGCATTATCCGGCAATCCTACCATGTAAAACTGGATTCCTTTTGTGCAGCTAACCTCAATCGTAATGATGGTAGCCGAAATGCCCTGTAATGCGGCTGCATACGTTTTTACTAACATGTGATACGGTCATTAAATCGATTTAACTTCAGGTTTATGATCCTTTCTTTTTCTCGATGAACTCTTCCAATACCTTCTCCAGTTCAACTCCATTTTCTGTTTTCAGGATGATTTTACCGTCTTTATCGATCAGGAAACAGAGGGGCAAGGCTTTTACATTATACAGATCCAGCAGACTGATTGCTTGTCCGGCCGAATCCGTCACGACATTCCACCGGATAGAATCGTTATGAATCAAATCACGCACTTCCCGCGGATTTTCGTCCAGACTGACTAACATGACGTCCAACTGGTCATCCGGGAAAGAAGAGATAATTTTATCCAAGAACAATTCGTCCGTCTGGCATTTGTCGCACCATGTGGCAACGAATGCCAGTACAAAATAGCGGTTGTTGAAAGAGCTTATATTGTAAGGCGTTCCATAGACATTCCGTATATTGAAATCGGGGGCTTGAGCGCCGGCCATGGTTCGCTTCGATTTCTCGCAGAAGGTTTTCAGGTCTTTAACAACGTAAAAATCATCTAATTTCGGACTGAGCGTATTCAGCAGTTCTTCGGTTTGAAGCGGATTATCCGGACTGAAAAAAAAGTCCCGGATCAGGATGGCGGACGCCTCGTCTTCCGGATTTTTCTTGATAAATCTCTCGGCGCGTGAACAAATCTCGTGGTAGAGATTCGCCAGACGGACGTTTTTTTCGCCTGCTCCATTTGGCGAAGCGTTTATCCCGTTCAGAAGAAGTACCTGTTCCTTTAACAGCGGAGAAACTTCTTTGCGGAAAGCGGTAAGCCGGTCATTGATTTTTCCTCCTTTAATCTGCAATAACTGCGGATAGAGCGCTTCGCCTGTGACGGATACTTTTTTGTGAGGTTCCAGATAGACCGAAATCCATTGCGTACGGTTCTCGAAGTAGATGGTAAGCGTGCGGAAATCGCCATCCTGCCGTCTGATGATGAGGTCTTTCAAACCATCATAAGACAGCGTATCCACTGATTTTGAATCGGCGGCTTCAAATACGGCATAGATGTCCTGCGGCTTCAAGTCGGAGAACCGGAGCTTCACTTCGTAAGCCGGGCCTTCCTCGCAAGAAACGAACAGGCATATAATGCATCCTATGAAAAACAATCTTTTTAACATACTCTCTATCGTGTACAGATTTCGGGGATAAAGGTAGTAACTTTTTTTTAATACAACTTTATTTTTTGTGATAATTTTTTCTTGTTTTCACAAAAAAAGCGTAGAATCGTGGATTCTACGCTTTTTAATGTAAAAAATAATTTTTTATAATTGAGGTCCCGAGGGAATTAACGCTTTTCCGGCTTCGGTATCGCAATATTGTTCGAAATTTTTGATGTACTTCGCAGCCAAAGATTTCGCTTTTTCTTCCCATTCGCTTTTGTTGGCGTAGGTGTCGCGCGGGTCTAAGATGCCTTCGGATACATTATTCAATTTCTTCGGAGCATACAGGTTCAATATCGGAATATGTGTTTTTTCCACATTTTCGATAGAACCGTCAATGATGGCGTCGATGATGGCGCGGGTATCTTTGATGGAGATACGTTTGCCTGTGCCGTTCCAACCGGTGTTCACTAAATAAGCGGTTGCATTATGTTCTTTCATCTTCTTCGCCAGTACGCTTGCATACTGGGTCGGGTGCAATGTCAGGAACGCTTCGCCGAATGCGGGCGAGAACGACGGAACCGGTTCGGTAATACCGCGTTCGGTTCCGGCCAACTTGGACGTATAACCGC
>JAISJX010000059.1 GCA_031261145.1 Tannerella sp. | reverse complement strand
ATACAGGCTGGCGATTTGTTTTTCTGATAAACGGAAGTCATAACTTTCTGATTTTAGTGTTACATGGTGCAAAGATGTAAAACAATTCGTTCCGGCAAGCAAATAGAGTAGCTAATTTATGCCATACCCACACAGTATAAAACCGGAAGCCTGAAATTTTATGCCCGACACCTCTGCCATAAAACCGGGAAATTCCATACCGGTTGCAGAAAACTTTTCCTGTCTTTATTCCCAAGCTAACAGGCGGATACACACCACTTGATCAATCGGAATGTTTTTGCCGGTATCACTCAACCGGCCGGTTTCCGTGTCTATGGCAAAAATCTGAATCATTCCTGCATCTTTGCAGGCGACTAACATCAACTTGCCATCGGGTGTAATGATAAAATTACGCGGATGGCGTCCTGTTGGCTGATAACCGATTTTGGCTAACAGCCCCTGTTTATCAACCTTAAATATGACGATACCGTCACCCTTCAAACGAGTGGAGGCATACAGGAATCGTTCGTCCGGCGAGAGGTGAATATCGGCGCTGCCGCGGGCGTAGCAAGTGTCGGCTACAAGCGATTGAACTTCGGTCAGTTTGCCGCCGGAAGGTGCGTCTGAATACTTAAACACCGTCACATGGCCGGATAATTCGTTAATCAGATAAGCCATTGTACCTGCAGCATTAAACAGGAGATGACGGGGGCCTGAACCCGGAGTAAGTTTAGTTGTCCGCGATTCGTCATATTCAAAAAATGGAGAATCCCCCACAGCCTTGTCCGGGAGAATGTCTAACTGATAAATACAATCGTTCCCCAAATCGGTTGAAAAAAAGGAACGGCCATCCGGCGAAGCCGCTATGCAGTGGATGTGTGAATGGGACTGGCGTACCGAATCCGGGCCTGATCCGTCAAACGGATAAGTTTCTCCGCAAGGCATCAATGAGCCGTCGGCAGCTATGGGCGCAACGGAAACCGAACCGCCGGAATAGTCGGCTGTTACGACAAACCGGTTTTGCCCGTCCACCCGGATATAACACGGGTTCGCCCCTACCTTCGAGCTGTTCAAAAGCCGGATTTGCCCGGTCGTTTTATCAAAGGCAAAGGCATTGGCCTTGGAATTTTCTTCTCCCGATTCGCTCACCGAATAGACGAATTTTGAATCTCCCGAAACGGTCAGGTAAGAGGGATTATCTATTTCTGCTTTGCTTAATAATGTAGCGGTCAGATTGCCGGCGTCGAACCGGTAAACATAAATCCCTTCGCTGCTTCCGGAGGTATAAGTCCCGACCAGCATAAGCATATCTTGCTTTTTCATACTATCCTGTTTTTTTACATTGCATGATACAAAAATGAAAGCCAAACAAAGGATACCGATAATTCTATTTAATAATCTATCAGTCATACAGGTTTATTTTTTTGACGGAAACGTCTTTTTAAATACCGGCCCTGTCCAAACCTCTTTTCAGGGAGGTTTGGAAGGGCGGGATATTGATTTTTAATTGTTTTCCGGGCGGAGTTTGCGAACCACAGCGCCGGTACGCCACATCTCGCTTTCGCGCAACGCTTTCAGCTCGCTGTCCAAGCCTTCGCGGTAGTCCGGTTTGCTGTTTGTGTCGATAGAACGTTGCGCTTCGTTACCGCAGGCAACCTCTTTGTACAACTTCTCAAACACCGGTTTGGTGGCATCGTGGAACGGCCCCATCCAATCCAGCGCGCCCCGTTGAGCGGTTGTCGAACAGTTGGCGTACATCCAGTCCATTCCGTTTTCGGCAAACAGAGGCATCAGCGACTGCGTCAATTCTTCCACGGTCTCGTTGAAAGCCTCCGAAGGGCTATGCCCGTTCTCGCGTAAAGTCTCATATTGAGCCAGTAAAAGACCTTGAATAGCGCCCATCAGCGTGCCGCGTTCGCCGGTCAGGTCGGAGTAAACTTCCTTTTTGAACGTGGTCTCGAACAAATATCCCGAACCGACGCCGATTCCGAGGGCGACTACATACTCTTTGGCATGTCCCGTAGCATCCTGAAAGATAGCGTACGACGAGTTCAGGCCGCGGCCTTGCAAAAACATCCGCCGCAACGATGTGCCCGAACCTTTCGGCGCGATCAGGATAACATCTATGTCAGCCGGCGGAATGATACCCGTCCGTTCCTTATAGGTGATGCCGAAACCGTGTGAGAAATAGAGCGTTTTACCCGGCGTCAGCGCGTGTTTGATGCGTGGCCAGACCTCAATCTGTGCGGCATCCGACAAGAGATACTGGACGATGGTTGCACGTTCGCAAGCCTCTTCGATTTCAAAAAGCGTTTCGCCCGGCACCCAGCCGTCAGCCACGGCTTTGTCCCACGTCTTGCCGCCTTTGCGCTGGCCTACGATCACATTAAAGCCGTTATCACGCAGGTTCAGGCTCTGTCCCGGGCCTTGTACGCCGTAACCTATCACTGCGATGGTTTCGTTTTTCAATACTTCCCTTGCTTTTTCCAAAGGAAATTCTTCGCGGGTAACTACGTTTTCATCTACTCCGCCAAAATTCATTGTTGCCATTTCTTTATTTATTAAATTGTTTAATATTATATCATTCCATTTTTCTCTTTCCAAACGATACGGCAGCGGCAAATGGATTCTTCGCCCCTTTTCGTATCAACTATTGATTCATTCTCTGTTACATCTTGCTTATACAGGCGGAGTTCGTCCCCAAAAACGCCTTCCATCAGGTAAACGATTTCAAACCGGCTGATGTATTTTTCCTTGAACACGGACAAATCGAAAATATTGAGCGCATGTTCGATATATTTGATGCTGTTCATGTGGCAGTTAATATCTATATCGCTGTAAGATACCGAATAGCTCGTGTCCGGTTTCACATGGACGACCGGTGGGATTTTCGCAAAACTTTCGATAGGACATTCCATATCCGCTGCAATATATCCGGCTAAATCGGGACGCCATGCCGTGATATTAATCGGGCGGCGGGTTTCCATATCAATGGCCGCCCAGACGCTGCGGATATAACCGATGATGTTCCCCCGGCTGTCGGAAACACGGAAGCAACGCTGTGTGACATAATGGACGACCGTTTCCACCCACGTCTCGATCGTCAGGTTTTGGTCGAAACCGGGATAGTCGAACATCTCAATCGAAAGTTTGGACAACACCCACGCGACATTATCCTTTGAAATCTGTTCATATCCGAATCCCCGTGCGTTCGCATGATTACTCGCCGCATCCAGAATGAAATTACCGATAACGGGGAGAGCCAGTTTTCCCGTGAAATCACACGTGTACGACTCAATATGAAACTCAAATTTACCTGCTTTGGATAACATTTTCTATTTATTTTACAGTTAATTCTACACTATCTTGCAATATTTCATAAACAAAAGGGTCATCGCTATCGAAATCGTTTTCGCGGAAAGCATGAGGTTCTATTTGCAGTTCGTGGTCGCTACGCAATTGCATTAAATCTACTTGCGTATCGAACAAATTGTTTATCTCCCGCATGACTACTGCCACATCTATATCACTACCGGAATGTTGTTTTTCTTTGACGTAAGAGCCGAAAACCAAAGCACGACAGAGCGGATATTTTCCGCTTACCGTGTTCACATACTGTTGGGCTGCCATTACAGCTTCTCTTTTATCCATGACCGTATGGTTTTTATGTTGTTTATCCATTCATCCGAAAATTCAGGAGTACATTTTTTGTAAAAATCTTCTTTAAATGTATCATATCGGGCATTGATATTAAAACCGGTAATTACATCAAATTGGAACATCTTGTCGGGCGTAAGTTCCAAATCGCTTTTCTTTGCCAACAGGCGAAGGTCGTGCGTATGTAGTGCGTGCGTTCCCCTCATTTTCACAAAGTAGGCTTTTATCAACTTTTCTAATACAATGTGCCCCAAGAATAACGCCCAATTGTAATTTTTGGATTGATACAAATTCAACATTGCGTCATAGTCGTTATCCGACGACGATAGCCAATATTGAAAGACTTTTTCCACGTCTTTTATTTTATTATCCGTATTCATTAAGACATTTTTAATGGAACAAAAGTAATACTTTTCTTTTGAATAACAACATTTTCGTTTCCCAGTCTTATGGAATAAGGATATTCTCGTGTAAACCAATATATCATACGCTTTATCCTTTCTCTCGTCAAGTCGGACAAATCCGAAAAGATGAGGATTGGGTTTCTCGCAGATTGAAAGGATTTAAACACAGATTCAAAAATTCAAATGTTTCGCGCGGATTCCGCAGATTTCAGACGCAGAGTTTACAGATTTCAATCCGTTTAATCCGCGTTTCAATCCATTTAATCTGCGAGAAAAAAAATCTTGTCAATCTTGTGAAAATCGTGGTTCAGACAGTCCGGATTGCTTCACTTCGTTCGCAATGACGGATGCTTAATTTAACGGTATCAGATAGCCAATCCTGATAATAAAAAAGGCGGATTCGCAAATCCGCGCAGATCTGCGCCCTGAGTCTGCGCGCGATCTGCGCCTCCTGAACCCGCTTCATTCCAGCAGATTCAATGGTCTATCATTGATTTCTGTATTCGAGACTTAGCAGT
>JAISJX010000097.1 GCA_031261145.1 Tannerella sp. | reverse complement strand
AAGGCTTTTCCTGTTCTGTCATAAACAAAAATATCCCCGTCGTTGATTCGGTTTCTTACTAATATGATTTCCTTGCCTATATCCTGTACAAAACCTTGATTAATAAAATCATCATTCGTTTCTAATGCAATATATTCCACATCCATAAAGTCCTGAAGAATCAGTTTTTTTGAAGGGGAATAGCTCTTCGTAACATCAACTGTGATAACATCATCGGTTGATTGTTTGTTTCCTCCACATCCTGTCATTACTGCTAACAGGATAATTACTGAAATTGATTTTACCCTTTTCATATATATTTATGATTTTTATTAGTGACAAAGATACTCATTTTTTTTTCTATTATTCAATTTAATGTAAAAAAAAATGGTCAGGAATTGGATTACGGAGCCGTTCTGTAAGAATCTATCGCAGTGACGTTGGCGTGAAGAGCGTCACTGCGAGGAACGAAGCAGTCTCATAATTGGAATCATAGGGAGGAAATTGTGCTGCTCGTTTAAACCATTCGTATGCCTGACGCATTTATTCGCGCATTTCGGGCGAAATTTTCTGCGTATTTTCCGACTGTTTCACCAATTATTTTTCATGTTTCGGCCGGTTCGCGATCATATTGGCACGAAATTTGTAGTACTTGTCGAAGAGCAATGAAAAAACGTTCAAGGTCTGTAAATTTGCTTGAAGGATACAGAACATAAGGAGATCATGAAAAATTGTTTTCATAATCGAAATGTATAAATTTCTGATATTCAAAGCGAAACAGTTTTGTTGCGGATATTTTTGAAGATTGCTTGTAAAAAAAAATGGGTTATCATAGTAATACTATGGCTGAAAGTTATTAAATTTGCAGGAGAGTATGAAAATTATGAAGAATAGTTATTCAAAGGCGTTGGTAGGTATCATCGAATATAGCCGAGAAGAGGCGGGAAGGCTTCGGAACAGTTATATCGGGCCTGAACACCTTCTGTTGGGTCTCACGCGGGAAGCGGATTGCAATGCAATCCGGTTACTTCACGAACTGAATGTGGACTTGACGTCAGTTAAGAAAAATATAGAATCCGAGGTGCGGAACCTTGCGAACGGTATGGAAGCTATATCGTTGAACGACATTTCTGTCAGTAAAGCAACCGAGCGGATACTCCTGATGAGTATCCTCGAATCGCGTGTGTTCAAAAGCGAACTTGCGGGAACCGAACATTTGTTGCTTGCCATACTGAAGGAAGAAAAGAATGTTGCGGCACAAGTGTTGAAAAATAAAGGTATAACCTATCAGGCGATCTATAATAAGTTAGTGGCTGTCACCGGAAAAGGCATGGAAGAAATTCGCGACGGATACACGGACGAAGACGATGAAGACGATGAATTTTCCTCTTTCCATAAGGAAACGCCATCATCACCCATCGTAGGTTCTGCGCAAGCCAAATCGTCGAACGACACGCCGATATTGGATAATTTCGGTACGGATATGACCAAAGCCGCTTCCGAAGGTAAGTTAGACCCGATTGTGGGTCGTGAAAAAGAAATTCAGCGATTGGCGCAGATACTGAGCCGCCGCAAGAAAAATAATCCGGTGCTTATCGGGGAACCGGGCGTAGGGAAATCTGCCATTGTGGAAGGATTGGCCTTGCGAATCATACAACGCAAAATCTCGCGGATACTGTTTGATAAGCGGGTGATTAGCTTGGATATGGCTTCTGTTGTTGCCGGAACGAAATACCGCGGGCAGTTTGAGGAACGTATCAAAGCCATTCTGAATGAATTGTCTAAGAATCCGAATATTATCCTTTTTATCGACGAGATTCATACACTTGTAGGCGCCGGTTCGGCATCCGGTTCGATGGATGCAGCCAATATGCTTAAACCGGCGTTGGCACGGGGCGATTTGCAATGTATAGGCGCCACTACATTAGACGAATATCGTAAGAATATTGAGAAAGACGGCGCTTTGGAACGTCGTTTCCAGAAAGTGATTGTCGATCCGACGACAGCCGAAGAAACGCTGCAAATCCTCCATAATATCAAAGAACGATACGAAGAACATCATAATATGATCTATACGGACGACGCTTTGGAGGCGTGTGTCAAACTGACAGACCGCTATATCAGCGACCGCAATTTCCCTGACAAGGCGATTGATGCGTTGGACGAAGCCGGTTCGCGCGTACATATTAATAATATTGTGGTGCCGCGTCATATCGAAGAATTGGAGGCGCGGATTGAGGCGACCAAGAATGAAAAGTTGGCTGCCGTGAAGTTGCAGAACTTTGAACTGGCTGCCGGTTTCCGCGATAAAGAACGGCGATTCCTCTCCGAGTTGGAAAGAGCTAAAGCCAGTTGGGAGAAAGAGATGCAGGAACACCGCGAGACGGTCAATGGCGACCAGGTGGCAGAAGTAGTTGCCATGATGTCAGGCGTTCCCGTACAACGGATTGCCCAAACGGAAAATCTCCGGTTGCGCGAAATGGGCGATATGCTCAAAAAGAAAATAATCGGTCAGGACGAGGCTGTTGAAAAGGTTGTAAAAGCGATTCAGCGGAACCGTGTGGGGCTGAAAGATCCGGGCAAACCTATCGGGACATTTATGTTTTTAGGTCCGACGGGCGTTGGCAAAACGCATCTGGCTAAGATATTGGCTGAAAGTCTGTTCGATTCTGCCGATGCGTTGATACGCATTGATATGAGCGAATATTTGGAGAAGTTTGCCGTCTCCCGCCTGATTGGGGCGCCTCCGGGGTACGTGGGCTATGAAGAAGGCGGCCAATTGACTGAAAAAGTACGCCGCAAACCCTATTCTGTGGTGCTGTTGGACGAAATAGAAAAA
>JAISJX010000006.1 GCA_031261145.1 Tannerella sp. | reverse complement strand
CTTGCAACCGATATTAAGCCAACATTTCTATCGTTCGCTGGAATCGCCGTTACCCTACAAATCCATCGAAGGTATTGAATATATAGATAAGATTGTCGCTGTGGATCAATCGCCCATAGGCCGGTCGCCGCGAAGCAATCCGGCCACCTACACGGGCGTCTTTTCCGACATCCGGAGCTTGTTTGTGAATCTTCCCGAAGCAAAAATCAGGGGCTACAAGCCGGGGCGATTCTCATTCAACGTTATCGGCGGTCGTTGCGAGACATGCAAGGGAAACGGGTATAAGACAATAGAAATGAATTTCTTACCGGACGTGTTCGTCCCTTGTGAAGATTGTCACGGCAAACGTTACAACCGCGAGACCTTGGAAGTGCGTTTCCGCGGAAAATCCATTGCCGACATATTGGACATGACCATCAATATGGCCGTGGAATTTTTTGAAAACATTCCTTCTATCCTCAACAAGATAAAGGTGTTGCAGGATGTCGGACTGGGCTATATCAAACTGGGACAGCCCTCCACCACCCTTTCCGGCGGCGAAAACCAGCGCGTGAAATTAGCCGCCGAACTGGCTAAACGCGACACGGGACAGACTTTATACGTGCTCGACGAACCGACCACCGGACTGCATTTTGAAGACATCCGCGTCTTGCTCGGCGTTCTGAACAAGCTGGTGGACAAGGGCAATACCATCATCGTCATCGAGCACAACTTAGACATCATCAAATGTGCCGATTATATCATTGATATGGGTCCCGAAGGCGGACTGCACGGCGGAAAAATACTGTTCTCCGGCACTCCCGAAGAGTTGGCCGCCACCAAAACGAAAAGTTTCACAGCGCCATACCTGGCAAAGGAATTGAAAGGAAAGAAGTGAATTTGTCGGAATATATAATAATAAACAACGAATGTTTCAACGCAATCTAAAATCCAAATTATCTTTTAATAAATTGACTATGGATTAATAACTCGGTCAGTTTTCCCCGTTTTTCGGGATTTGAATTAACGGAGCGCGAAGCCCACACCCGTTCAATCCGATAGGACGCATATAACTCATCAAAGAAATTGTTGTCGGAATCTCCGGATTTCACGTCCGAGTTGCTCAGAATCCACAAATACCCTTTGCTGCTAATCGCATCACAGAACTGTTTCAGCCGGATTTGTTCCCTGTCATCGAACTCTTCTTTCGTATATGAGGTGAAATTTGAAGTCCGGTTCAACGGCTTATACGGCGGGTCAAAGTAGAAAAATGTATTCCGGGAAGCATAATCCAGCGTCTGTTCAAAATCGCCCGTCAGAATTTCCACCTTTTGCAGCAACGCGCTGTCGGCAAGCAACGTCTTTTCGTCGCAAATCGTAGGGTGGACGTTTTTCCCGAAAGGGACATTAAACAATCCTTTGCTGTTTACCCGGTATAAACCATTGAAGCACGTGCGATTCAAGAAAATAAACAGCGCTGCATTTTCCGTGTTTTCAAGTGATTTCGTATTAAACCTTTTCCGCACGGAAAGATAAAATTCCCTGCGATTATCTTCCGTTTGCAACGATTGATAGTCCTGTTGCATATTCTTGAGCCGGGCTATCAGTTCGTGCACATGATCCCTCACCGTCCGGTAAGCGTTGGTCAGATCAGGATTAATATCATTGATAACAGCCCGTTTGATCGTTGTAAAATTCGCCAGTATCCAAAAAAGCATGGCGCCGCCGCCCACAAATGGCTCGATATAGGTTAAATCCGGAATGCCGGAGATGTTATGCGGTAATGATTTTTCGATGGAGGAAAGAAGTTGTCCCTTTCCTCCAACCCATTTCACAAACGGTTTTGCGCACGACCCGAAAGCCTGTGTATCTTTTGTTTCGCTGTTTTTCGTTTTATTCATGTTACAAAAGTACAAATTTTTCGGGCTTTTGATAGTTGAAATTAAAAAGGATAGACTATTTTTGTACGGAATTTATAAAATGATTGCAAGATGAAGAAGTTTATAATAGTTGTGCTGATGGGAATTTTCAGTTTTCCGTTGATGGCGCAGAAGAATCCGAAGTGGGTTGAGAAAGCGAAAAAGGCTGTGTTTACTGTCGAAACATTGGATAAGAATGGTATTTCGCATAAGGGAAACGGTTTTTTTGTAAGTGAAACAGGCGAGGCCGTGTCCGATTATTCGTTGTTCAACGGAGCTGAAAAAGCGGTTGTGACGGATGCGGACGGACGGGTCATGCAGGTGACAAAGATTCTCGGAGCGGACGAATTGTATGATGTGATACGATTTACGGTTGCTGTTCCGAAAAAAGTCCCGTTCCTGCCACTGATCAACGCGATGCAGGCCGCAGGTACGGAAGCGTATCTCCTTCCTCCCGGAACGGGCAAGGGCGAACTGCTCAAGAAAGGAGCCATTACGGAAGTCACCAAAGTCAAAGAAATTTATGGCTATTACAAGATAGATATGCCATTAACCTCCACTCTGATAAGCACGCCGTTGCTTACGTCCGAAGGCGAAGTTTTCGCGTTGGCGCAGGCCGATGCTTCGGGGAAAAACAGCACGTATGGCATATCCGTTCCATATATTCAGAATATCCGGATCGGTTCGATGGATGTGTTAAACAAAACCTATTCGTCGATAGGCATCCGGAAAGCATGGGCTGCCACTCCCGAAGACGCCCAGATCGCATTGTTATTCTATAGTTCTCAGCAAGATGCGCCGACCTATTTAGAGACATTGAACGATCTCATCGCCACTTTCCCAAATACTTCCGACGGATACATGAACCGGGCGTCTCATTATGCCTATCACCGGAAAGAGTTAGCCGCTTCGGAAGCGGAACAGGCCAAGATGTTGGAATGGGCGCAAGCCGATATGAATACAGCGCTGAAATACAGCACGAAACAGGATGAAGTGTATTACGGTCAAGCCAAGCTGATTTATGGTTTAGTCATGAATGATAGTACGATACCGCCAAAAGACTGGAATATAGATTCAGCGTCCGAAAAACTCCAAAAAGCGATTGCCAGAGAGGATTTGCCGGCCTATCGCCAATTAGAAGGCGACATTGCCTTTTATCTGGAAGATTATGCGAAAGCATACAATGCGTACATGCTTGTAAATGAAAGCGAAGTAGCATCCGCCTCTTCATTTTATATGGCGGCGAAGGCGAAACAACAGATACCCGGAACGAGCATCGGCGATGTGATTGCGCTGATGGATAGCGCCGTAAACATTGCTTCTCCTTCGGACGCACTGGCTTACCTTCAGGACGGTATTGATTTAAAGATGCAATTCGGACAATATGAGGCGGTTGTAAAAGATTATGACCGGTATTACGACATGTTGGGCGGAAACGTGACGGATGCTTTTTATTATTACCGGGAGCAGGCGAAATTTCGTGCCGGTGATCTGGATGAAGCCCTGAAAGATATTCAGTTGGCATTGAAAGCAGACCCGAATAATGCCATGTATCATGCCGAAGAAGCCTCCATCTATCTGCGATTGAAAGAGCCGGTTAAGGCACAGGCCAGTGCGGAGAAAGCCCTTGCCTTGGAACCTGATTTTGCCGCCTGTCACCGCATTTTAGGCGTTTGTTTGGTGCGTCAGGAGAAAACAAAAGAGGCTTGTACCGCATTCCAGAAAGCAAAGGAATTAGGCGATCCGGTTGCTGATAAACTGATTAAGGAGAATTGCCAGTAAAACAGACCGTTTCCCTCTTTAGTCCGGGTGACGTCTATTGGATTTTGGCAAATTTCCGACTCCGGATGATTTTCTCATAAAGTACGCCCGTTCTTCCGGCGTGAAATGTTCGATGGCGTATCGTAAAGCGGTGCGTGGCATCGTTTTGTGATGTATCTCCAAAAAATCGACCAGCACGTCTTTATCTTTTTTGCCAACTTCCCGCAACATCCAACCTACGGCTTTGTGCATCAGGTCGTGGGGATGATTCAGCAGTTTTTCCGCCAGCGCCAGCGTATCGTCATATTGATGATGTTTGATAAAAGTCCAGGTCGTAACGATGGCTATCCGTTGCTCCCAAAGGTTTTCGCTATCAGCCAGTTGATAAAGTACGCCCCTGTCCTCTTTCTCTAAAAGATACGCCCCGATTACGTCGCGGCAGGTAACGTCCACCAAGTCCCAATTATTGGCTTTGCGGGCGTTTTCCAGATAGAAATCGAAGATAGCTTTCTTCTCTTTTTCCGTTTTCGACTGTTTGAATTGTTTGACCAAAAAAAGCAATCCCGCCAGACGCGCCTCATGATACGGAGAGTCGAGCAAAATCCGTATCTGGTCGAACGGAAGCGGCGGATTTCTTTTCACAATGTCCCTTGTCACCGGAACAACGATACCCAACATCACATCACCCTCGGCGTATTGTCCCTTTCCCGTCTTGAAAAAGCCCTGAAGAAACCCGGCTTTCTCCTGATTGGCAACAGATTGAAGTTCCTGAAGAATAAATTCGGCATTCATTATTTTTGATTTTGGGATAAAGATACTAATCTTTTCGGATTAGTCACATTGTTGCTGGCTGAAGTATTGAAAGTTTCATGCAAGATGAAGGAAGAAGTAGATTTAACTGTCTAAAAATCGGAGCATGGCTATAACAGTAAATTTAGATGTGATGATGGCGAAACGAAAAATTTCGCTGAATGAACTTTCGGAGAAGGTAGATATTACACCGGCCAATTTGTCCATATTGAAAACCGGGAAAGCAAAAGCTATCCGTTTCAGCACTTTAGAGGCGCTGTGCCGGGTATTGAATTGTCAACCGGGTGATATTCTGGAATTTCAGCCGGACTAAAAAACGTCTGTTTATGAGACGGTTCAATTACCTTGACGGCCTCATTTTTTGATTAAGTCCGGATAGCTTATTCTCGTGTGATACATGATTTTAAGTTTCTCCACAAAGGACGCTTTGATCACCTCGATATTATCGAAGGTGAGCGGCGTATTTTTCAGCAGTCCGTCTGCTATCTGTCCGTTGATGATTCTGTCCACTAAAGCGCTGACGGTCTCATCGGTATATTCGGTCAGACTTCGGGAGGTCGCTTCCACACTGTCGGCCATCATCAGAATGCCGGTCTCTTTGGTGAACGGATTCGGCCCCGGATAGGTAAATGCCTTTTCATTGACGGGCAAATCGGGAAAGGTGTTTTTAAAAGAATTGTAGAAATATTTTGTTTTGCTCGTGCCGTGGTGCGTTCGGATAAAGTCGATGATTGCCTTCGGAAGTTGCGCTTTTTCAGCCATTTTAACCCCTTCGGTCACGTGGCTGATGATAATTTTAGCGCTTTCTTCAAACGATAAATGTTCGTGCGGATTCATGCCGCTTTTTTGATTCTCGGTGAAAAAGATCGGATTGACCATCTTTCCAATATCGTGATACAGTGCGCCGGTACGAATCAGTTGAGCGTCGGCGCCGATTTTGTCACCCGCTTCGGAAGCCAGAATCGACACTTGCAGAGAATGTTGGAATGTACCCGGACAATTTTCCGACAGCTTTTTCAACAGCGGCATATTGGTATTCGACAGTTCCACCAGCGTAATGGGCGAGACGTAACCGAACACTTTCTCTATCATGTATATCAGTATATAAGAGAACATTAGCAAGACAAAGCTGATACCGAAAAACAACATCATCAACCAATTGATTTTATTGAAATCGCCTTCCTGATAAAGCGCTAAACTCAAGTAACACAGTGCATACGTGATAAAAATAAAGACGGCGCACCGGATTAACTGGGAACGTTGCGAAAGCTCTTTCAGGCTGGAAATCACCACAATTCCCGCCGTGATTTGCAAAAGCAGAAATTCGTGCGGGAAAGGCGCCACCAACGAACAGAGTAAAACCGTGGTCAGGTGCGTAAACAGAGCCGTGTGCGAATCGAAAAACGTACGCACCACAATCGGCAAAATGGCAAACGGAATCACATAAATATTGGCTAATTTATATTTGACACAGATCTCCGTAAAAAGACAGAACGTAAGGATACACAGCAGGATAAAGGAAATATCACGCCGCCGGTAAAACGTTTTCGGGCAGAAAGCCGCCAGATAGAGCGCGCAACAAAACAGAATACCGAAAACGAGGATTAATTCCCCGGCCCAGATGATACCATGTCGCTCAGCGCCGCCGGATTTGGTCTCATAGACCGTCTTTAGCGACAAAAGTATATTATAAGTGTTATTATCAATCACTTCTCCGCGATCAACAATGCGTTCGCCCGCCTGAATCATACCGGTCGAGATGGCGATGTTCTGTAACAGTGTATTGAGCATCTTGTCCGACGTATCCTGGTCGTAATGAACATTTTCCGTTATGTAATAATTGATATTGTGCGCTTTCAGCACCGATTTGTCCAACTCGGTCGGGGCGTTATTGATAATCTCTTCATAAGCGGTTTTCACGGAATAAAAATCGTTGATATTTTTGATGGAGGACACATTGTTTTCTACCAGATAAATGCGCGGATGATTCTCGTTTACAAGGCTTTCAAGTTCCGCAATCGAAACGATGCCTTTGTCATAGATTTTGATCAGCCGGGATTCGAGGTAGCGGAACTGATACGAGGTCAGCGTATATTGATTTTCGGACGGCTGATAATCGGCGTTCAATTTTTGGATTTGAGCCGTTTTCACGGTCGGATCCTTCCGGTAGTAAGGTTCAAATTTTCGCCTGATACTATCTTTTTCGGTTTTGACATCATTTTCCGATTTGTAAACCGGGAAATCGCTCGGAGCGGTCAGCAAACCGTAACGCCAGGGTTTTCCCTCATAAAACTGATAACGGAATTTTCCTTCGCGCGGGAAGAAATAAGCGATCAGCAATGCCGTAACAGCAAAGAAAACAATCGTTTGCACACTCTTTTTGTTCGTCTTCATACTTTCGATTTAAAATGTTTATACTATTTTAGGCCGAAATGTACGCAAAAAAGTTCAAGATGAAAAAAAAAATATTACTTTTGCGCCTAATTTATTATCAGTAGTAAACTTTTCTGATTGTTGAATGTCTAAAATAATATGGTAAGAGTACGTTTTGCACCCAGTCCGACCGGCCCTCTGCACATTGGCGGGGTTCGTACGGCATTGTATAATTATCTGTTTGCCAAGCAGCGCGGCGGTGAATTGATTCTTCGGATTGAAGATACAGATTCACAACGCTTTGTGGAAGGAGCAGAAGAGTACATTATTGAATCTTTTCGATGGTTGGGTATCCATTTTGACGAAGGGGTTAGTTATGGCGGTTCGTATGGCCCGTATCGCCAGAGTGAACGGAAAGAAATCTACAAGGAATATGTAGATCAGTTGTTAAACAGCGGTTTAGCCTATATCGCTTTTGATTCGGCGGAAGAATTGGAGGCCAAGCGAAAGGAAATCCCTAATTTTCAATACGATGCTTCTACACGGATGCAGATGCGTAATTCCTTGACGCTGTCTGCCGGTGAAGTAAAATCGTTGATTGATAGCGGTGAACGATATGTTGTCCGGATAAAAATCGAACCGAACGAAAACATCCTTGTAAATGACCTGATTCGCGGCGAAG
>JAISJX010000455.1 GCA_031261145.1 Tannerella sp. | reverse complement strand
TATCACGTCGGCTATTTCGCCGGGATCAACAACGTCGTCATCGCCGGAGCCAAAAACCTCCTCTGTATGGCAGGAAATGAGGAATGCCATCAACAGGATAGCAAAAGAACAGCATGGAACTATCTTCCTTATAACAGATATACATACTTTAAACTGTTTCATATCAATTGATTTTTATAATATTTACACAAACGTTTTTTTATCATTGCCCCGTTTCAAACGACAAATACGGTAAAAGCCGTTTTTGGTCATTCTCCGTAAATTCGTTCAACAACTGCAAGTTTTCCCAGCCGGAAAGACCTTTTTTCTGCCGGCGAAGTTGTTCAATCGCTCTTGCCTGACGGTAGTCGAGGTACGGATGCCGGCGAAGCGAGTCTTGAGGCAACACATTAACGGGCAGTTTCCGTATCAGCGAAGCATCGGCAGTGAACCAAGGGGCCAGCGAATTATATTTTTCTTCATCAATCCCATAGACTTCACTTAATTGAGTCACATCATAATAGCCGCCTAACAGTTCCCGATATTTGATGATCCTGCCGGCAAAAGAGGAACCGATACCGGGCACTTTTTTGAGAATAGTTGTATCGGCCGTGTTCAATTCGACCACCACACCGGCATCAAATTTCTCCGTTTTCGGATAGGATGGCCGTGATGACGTCAGCCTTTTCACCCGTTCGGAAACGGTTTCCGAAGGTTTTTCCGTTTTGCGGGCAGTAGTGGAAGTCGCTTTGGGGGGAGTCGCTTCCGGCGAAGAAGGCGACGGAACTTGTGCCGATGTTTGCGGCACAACGACCGTGGAATCAGTCGGCATCACTTCCGCCGATTCGGGAGGCGAACGGAAATCCTTTAAAATCAAAAGGATTCCTGCAATCACAATCAGGCTGAGCAAGACGATAAACGCCCTTCGCTCTTCTCTGGAAAAATAGAAAAAATCACGCCATGCCATTATGGTAACTATTTATTTATTAAACTTTTGTCTATGCCATTTATACCAATAGAGACGCAAACCGTGCGCCTCCGCTAAGGAACAATAATTCCGTCCTTCATGTGAATAATCCGGTCTGTTTTGGTCGCCAGATGCTCATCATGTGTGACAATGATAAAGGTCTGTCCCATCTCGTTGCGCAAGTCGAAAAACAGGCTGTGCAATTCCTCTTTGTTTTTCGTATCCAAACTGCCGGACGGTTCGTCGGCCAAGATAACGGAAGGATTGTTGATCAATGCACGCGCTACGGCAATCCGTTGTTTTTCACCGCCGGACAATTCGGCGGGTTTGTGTTTTATCCGGTCGGAAAGTTTCAGGAAATCCAGTAATTCACCGGCTTTCTTTTCGGCTGCGGACATTTTTTCCCCGGCAATCAGGGCGGGAATCATCACATTTTCCAAAGCCGTGAACTCCGGCAACAGTTGGTGAAACTGAAAAACAAAACCGATATGCCGGTTCCGGAAATTCGCAATTTCTTTCTCGCCCAACCGAAACGGGTCGATACCGTTAATTTCTAATTTACCGCTGTCCGGCTTGTCTAATGTCCCGATAATCTGCAACAACGTCGTTTTCCCGGCGCCACTTGGCCCGACTATCGCTACTATCTCCTTTTGCTTGACCTGCAGGTCGATACCTTTCAATATCTGCAATTTATCAAAACTCTTTGTAATACCGCTTGTATGTATCATTTTGAATTAGTTTTCAATTAAAGCACGAATGTAAAAATAATTCTGCCGGAAACAAAGAAAAATTTGATTTATTCATTTTTTCAATTAAAAAAAATTCACCACCTTTGTACAAAGAAAAAGGAAAAAGCAGTGGGAGAATCGGATACAACGCTTATAATGGCCGACAACCAGCCTATTACACGGCTCGGTATCACCATGTTATGGAACAAGGTTGCTCCGGACGGCGTTGTTGTGTCTGCAAGGAACAAAACGGAGTTAATCGGTTTGCTCGTAAAATATCCGAAATCAATGGTTGTGATTGACTATACGCTGTTCAATATTCCCACTATCGAGACCTTGCTGATTATTGGGATGCGTTTCCCGCGCGTGCGCTGGATTTTGTTCAGTGATGAGTTGAACGAGACATTCCTGCGGCGGATTATCCCTGAAAGCCGGTTCAGCGTGGTGATGAAAGACGCTTCCATCGGCGTGCTGATACAAGCGCTTCAAAGCGTTCTCACCAAAAAACAATTCCTGTGCGAACAGGTGCGAACTATGCTGAATCATAAAAAAGAATTTACAACTCAGCCGCTCACACCGACCGAACAGGAAATCCTGAAGGGAATTACACGGGGTAAAACAAGCCAACAGATTGCCGAAGAACGCTGTTCGAGCATCCATACGATTGCCACGCACCGGAAGAATATCTTCCGTAAAATCGGGGTCAATAACGTACTTGAAGCGACGAAATATGCCGTTCAGGCGGGGATTGTGGATATCACAGAGTATGATATTTAACAGTAGCGAAAATTGATTGGGAAAGGGCTGCCCGCCCTGATAATAATAGACATTTAACTTTTCAGCCGGCGCAGGAAAATGATTTCCGGGCGCCGGCTGAAACTCTATTTTATCACTGAATGATTTATTCTTCCGCTTTCGATTCTTCTGCAACTTCTTCGGCCGGAGCTTCAACTTCGGGTTGCACGGGAGCCGCTTCCTCTGCTTTTTCAGGAACTTTGGTTGCCGTTGCCGCCGCTGCCGGAGCTGCGTCGCCGGATTTCTTGCTGCGTGAACGCCTGGTCTTTACAGCGGCTTTCTTGGTCGTATCTTTCAACATGTTTTCGTTGAAGTCCACCAACTCGATAAAGCACATCGAAGCGTTGTCTCCCAAACGGTTACCTGTTTTGATAATCCGGGTATATCCACCGGGACGGTCTCCGATTTTGTCGGCTACAACCGAGAAAAGTTCTTTTACGGCGAATTTATTCTGCAACTCTGCAAAAACGACACGGCGCGAGTGTGTAATCGCCTCTGTTGTTTTCGATTCAGCTTTCGCTTTCGTAACCAGAGGTTCTACATATTTACGCAATGCTTTGGCTTTTGCTGTGGTCGTGAAAATCCGCTTATGCAGAATTAAAGAAGACGCCATATTCGAAAGCATCGCTTCGCGGTGAGCTTTCGTACGACCTAAATGATTGATTTTCTTATTGTGTCTCATTATTGTACTATTCTTTATCTAATTTATATTTTACAATATCCATCCCAAACTGGAGGTCTAATGTTTCCAATAACTCATCTAATTCGGTCAAGGACTTCTTTCCGAAGTTACGGAACTTCAACAAGTCATTCTTATTAAACGTAACCAAGTCTCCCACGGTATCCACATCGGCCGCTTTGAGGCAATTCAAGGCACGAACGGAAAGGTTCATGTCCGACAGCTTGCTCTTCAACAGTTGGCGCATGTGCAATACATCTTCATCAAATTCTTCGTTACCGTCAACATCAATCGTTTCCACGGCAATTTTCTCGTCCGAGAACAGCATGAAATGATAGATTAATATCTTGGCCGCTTCCTTCAATGCTTCTTTGGGATGAATGGAACCATCCGTCGAGATTTCAAGAATCAACTTCTCGTAGTCCGTCTTTTGTTCCACGCGATAGTTTTCTACCGAATATTTGACATTCCGTATCGGAGTATAGATAGAATCAATGGCAATAATGAGCGGGTCGGCATTGTCCGGGTCGGCGTTTTCGTCAGCCGGCACATATCCGCGTCCTTTATTAATCGTCAGTTCTATCTGGAACGATGCTTTCGGGTCTAAATGGCAGATTACCAGTTCGGGATTCAAAACTTCAAATCCGACTAAGTGGCGGCTTATGTCGCCTGCCTTAAAGACTTCGGTCTTCGCTACATTGATACTCACTTTCTCGCTTTCTTCATCGTCCAAGGAGGATGTACGTTTGAACCGGACTTGTTTCAGGTTCAGGACAATATTCGTAACATCTTCAAGTACACCGGGGATAGATGCAAATTCATGATTTACGTTTTCAATTTTTATTGTCGCGAAGGCATATCCTTCCAACGACGACAAAAGGATACGACGTAACGCATTACCGATCGTAATGCCATAACCCGGCTCCAACGGACGAAATTCAAACTTCCCATAGAAGTTGTCCGCTTCCAACATCAATACCTTATCGGGTTTCTGAAATGCTAATATCGCCATAATGTGTTATTTAGAATACAACTCTACTATCAACTGCTCTTTAATGTTCTCCGGAATGTCGGCCCGTTCGGGATGATAAAGTAGCTTTCCGGCTAAAGAATTTTGATCCCACTCAATCCAGGGATATTTACTATGGTTGAAACCGGCTAAGGCTTCAACTATCACTTCCATCGATTTGGCTTTCTCGCGTACGCCAACCAATTGACCCGCTTTGAGGGAGTAGGAAGGTATATTGACTACTTTCCCGTCCACGGTCACATGGCGGTGCGACACCAACTGGCGCGCTGCGTCGCGCGTCGGCGCTAATCCTAAGCGGAACACGATGTTATCCAAACGGGATTCCAACAACTGCAACAACACCTCACCGGTGATACCTTTCGAACGTGAAGCCTTGTCGAACATATTACGGAATTGTTTTTCCAACACGCCGTACGTATATTTTGCTTTCTGCTTTTCCCGCAACTGAATGCCATATTCCGAAGTTTTCCGTTTCCGGCTATTCCCGTGTTGTCCGGGAGGATAGTTTTTCTTCGAGAGCACTTTATCCGCACCAAATATAGCTTCGCCGAATTTACGGGCAATCTTTGTTTTTGGGCCTATGTATCTTGCCATTTTTTTTAATTTTTTACGTTCAACTCAGTCTATCACTCATGCAGCCGCGATTGCGAGAGGATGAATTGCAATCTAATTCATGAAGTTTCAAGACTTTATAATCATTTATTACACTCTTCTCTTCTTAGGAGGACGACATCCATTATGTGGTAACGGCGTAACGTCAATAATTTCCGTCACCTCGATTCCCGCGCTATGAATCGTACGGATGGCCGATTCGCGACCATTCCCTGGACCCTTAATATACACTTTCACCTTACGTAGGCCTAAGTCATAAGCCACTTTCGAACAATCCTGCGCTGCCATCTGTGCGGCATACGGCGTGTTCTTCTTTGAACTGCGAAATCCCATCTTACCTGCCGAAGACCAACTGATTACCTGACCTTCACTGTTGGCAAGCGATACGATAATGTTATTAAAAGAAGAATGGATATGAGCCTGACCATACGCATCGATCTTTACTTTTCTCTTTTTTGTTGCGACTGCTTTTTTTGCCATATCAATTTAATTATTTAGTAGCTTTTTTCTTGTTTGCAACTGTTTTTTTCTTACCCTTACGTGTACGAGCATTATTTTTCGTGCTCTGTCCCCTCAATGGTAGCCCGATACGGTGGCGTACGCCGCGGTAGCAACCGATGTCCATCAAGCGTTTGATGTTCAACTGCACTTCCGACCTCAGGTCGCCTTCTACCTTGAATTCATTACCGATGATCTCACGGATTTTAGCCGCTTGGTCATCCGTCCAGTCCTTGACTTTTATATCCCTGTCAATACCGGCTTTTGTTAAAATAGAGTTTGAAGCGCTGCGACCAATACCGTATATATAGGTCAATGCGATTTCACCTCTCTTGTCTTGTGGCAAGTCCACACCAACTATTCTTATCGCCATAGTGTATTTGATAATTATTATTATTCAATCAATAAACAAGTTAACCCTGACGTACTTTAAACTTCGGGTTTTTTTTGTTAATCACATACAAACGCCCTTTCCGTCTTACGATCTTACACTCGGGAGTCCGTTTCTTTAAAGATGCTCTTACTTTCATCGTATTGTCTGTTTTTATATTTATTTTTTATTTATATCTAAACGCAATTCGGCCTTTGGACAAATCATACGGAGACATCTCGACACGCACTTTGTCACCGGGAAGGATTTTGATGTAATGCATCCTCATCTTCCCCGATATATGTGCCGTGATTTCATGCCCATTCTCCAATTCAACGCGAAACATCGCATTGGATAGCGCTTCTACTATCACTCCATCTTGTTCTATCGCAGCTTGTTTAGCCATATTTATATTTCTTTTCCTACTATCTCTTCCAAAAAATCAAACGATGACAGAATCATCGGCCCTTCCGGGCGAATTGCTATACAGTGTTCAAAATGCGCCGACCGTTTCCGGTCTTTCGTTCGTACCGTCCAGCCGTCCTTGTCGATGGTGATGTTCCTGCTCCCCGCATTTATCATCGGTTCGATACAGATACACATCCCGCTTTTCAGTAACGGCCCGCAACCTTTTCGCCCGTAATTGGGAACTTCCGGATCCTCGTGCATCTTCCGACCGCATCCGTGCCCGACCAATTCCCGTACGACCGTGTAGCCGCGCGATTCGCAATATGTCTGGACAGCATTGCTGATGTCCCCTACCCTTACGCCTTGCTTTGCATGACGAATCCCTTCGTAAAGCGATTCTTTCGTCGCCCGCAACAACCGTTTGGTTTCCTCCGAAACCTCACCCACAGAAAAGGTATAAGCCGAATCGCCTACAAATCCATTCAGATGCGTTCCGCAATCAATGGATATAATATCACCCTCTTTCAGAATGGTTTGTGCGGAAGGAATACCATGTACGACGCACTCGTTTAGCGAGGTGCAAATCGAATTGGGAAACCCTCCGAATCCCAAAAATGCAGGTTCAGCATGATGGTCGCGTATGAACGTTTCTGCGATTCTATCTAACTGAAGTGTGGAAACACCCGGCTGTATATGTTTTGCCAATTCACCCAATGTCTTCCCAACCAGTTGATTTGCATCACGCATCAACACTATCTCCTCATCTGTCTTCAGATAGATCATTTTCTTAATACGCTCCGGCTGCTGAACGTCCTTTAATTCTTCCCGATTTCAACAAACCGTCATAATGACGCATCAACAAGTGACTTTCTATCTGTTGTAACGTATCCAGAACCACTCCGACCAGAATCAACAAGGACGTTCCGCCAAAGAACTGGGCAAACCCCTGCGAAATTCCGGCAATCCGTGCAAATGCAGGCAAAATAGCTACAATGGCTAAGAAGAACGCCCCCGGAAGGGTGATTCTACTCATGACCAAATCCAAGTAGTCTTTCGTTGCCTTACCCGGCTTCACACCCGGAATAAATCCGTTGTTCCGTTTCAAATCATCCGCCATCTGGGTCGGATTAATGGTTATAGCCGTATAAAAATAGGTGAATGCGATAATCATTAAGGCAAACACAAAATTATACCAGAATCCGCTATTATCCATTAAGGTCGTCCTGAATGTACTGTTTCCGCTGTTGGAAAATCCCGCAATCGAGATGGGGATAAACATGATTGCTTGTGCGAAGATAATCGGCATCACGTTGGCAGCATTCACCTTCAACGGAATGTATTGTCTTGCACCGCCATATTGTTTGTTTCCGACAATACGTTTTGCATATTGTACGGGCACTTTGCGCGTGCCTTGTACCAGCAAGATAGCGCCTGCAATCACAGCCAGCAGGAACAACATTTCAAAAAGAAACATCACCAGACCGCCTTGTTTTTCCACTATCCTTGAACCAAATTCTCCAACCAGCGCCTGGGGCAGACGGGCGATAATACCGATTAAGATGATAAACGATATACCGTTACCGACTCCTTTGTCTGTTATACGTTCACCCAACCACAGGACGAACATACTTCCGCCGGCCATGATTATCGTGGATGTTAGTTTAAACCATATATCCGTAGGCAATACTGCACCTACCGACCTCATCTGTACACTCAGGTTAATGAGATACGCCCATCCCTGAAAGATAAGAATGAAAACCGTCAGATAGCGGGTGTATTGATTGATTTTCTTACGTCCGCTGTCTCCTTCCCGTTGCAACTTCTGGAACGACGGTAAAACGATGGCCAACAACTGCATCACAATGGATGCAGAGATGTAGGGCATAATTCCCAAGGCAAAAATGGATGCATTCGAGAATGCTCCGCCGGAAAACATGTCTAACAAGGCCATCAAACCGCCTTGGGTCTGATTCTCCAATGCAGTCAAGACTGTCGGATCAACACCGGGCAAAACCACGTATGTTCCAAAACGGTAGATTACAATCAACAGAAGCGTAATCGAGATTCGTTTCCGCAAATCCTCTATCTTCCAGATATTTTTAATAGTATCAATAGCTCTCATGCATCTTAGAGTTTAGCGATCGTTCCACCTACTGCTGTGATAGCTTCTTCCGCTTTTTTCGAGAAAGCGTGTGCTTCCACATCGACTTTGACTGTGATAGCGCCTTTGGCCAATATCTTCACCAATTGCGATGCGGAAATGAATCCAGCGTCTTTCAATTCCTCCAACCCGATTTTTGACAGGCTTTTCGCTTCTGCCAGTGCCTGTAAAGTAGAAAGGTTGATAGCCTTGTACTCTACGCGGTTGATGTTTTTGAAACCAAATTTAGGCAAACGTCTTTGAATAGGCATCTGTCCACCTTCAAAACCAATCTTCCGCGAATATCCGGAACGTGATTTAGCACCTTTATGTCCTCTTGTAGAGGTACCGCCATATCCTGATCCCGTACCGCGGGCGATTCTTTTCCTGGTTTTTGTAGAACCTTCTGCAGGTTTTAAATTAGATAAGTTCATATCAATTATTTTTACGCCAATTATTACTTTTCAATAGAAACCAAATGTTTCACTTTCTCAATCATTCCCAGAATAGAAGGTGACGCATCGTGTTCAACTACGCGATTCATCTTCTTCAGTCCCAACGCATCCAGTGTTCTTTTCTGGTCTTTCGGACAGTTTATTCTACTCCTTACCTGTTTTACTTTTACTGTTGCCATAATAGAATTCCTCCTTTTTCTTAACCGTTAAACACTTTCTCTACGGAAATACCTCTGTTCTGGGCGACCATGCCCGGACTTCTCAGCTCGTTCAGTGCAGCAATCGTAGCTTTCACTAAGTTGTGAGGGTTTGACGAGCCTTTCGATTTGGCCAACACGTCCGTAATTCCAACACTCTCCAAGACGGCGCGCATAGCTCCACCGGCTTTTACTCCCGTACCGTGCGAAGCGGGTCTAATCAATACCTCTGCGCCGCCGAATTTTGCGACTTGTTCGTGAGGAATGGTTCCTTTATACACCGGTATCTTCAGCAAATTCTTCTTTGCAGCCTCAACGCCTTTGGCGATAGCGGTTGTTACTTCACTTGCTTTTCCCAAGCCCCAACCGATGATTCCGTCTTCGTTTCCTACAACGACTATCGCTGCGAAACTGAATGTACGACCTCCTTTTGTAACTTTCGTTACACGGTTGATAGCTACCAATCTATCTTTTAACTCTAAATCGTTTGTCGATTTAACTCTGTTATTTACTCCTGCCATCTTTCTTAAAATTTAAGGCCGCCTTTCCGTGCAGCATCGGCTAATTCTTTTATTCTTCCGTGATACAAATATCCGTTACGGTCGAAAACGACTGCCTGAATACCTGCTTCCTGCGCATTTTTTGCAATAGCTTCGCCTACTTTTACGGCAACCTCCTTTTTCGGGGATTTTTCCGTTATCTTCAATGAAGATGCGGCTGCCAAAGTCTTGCCTGCTGTATCATCTATCACTTGAGCGTATATCTGCTTGTTGCTTCTGAACACTGTTAAACGCGGGCATTCCGAAGTGCCTGATACTTTACTACGTACGCTTCTCTTTATTTTCTCTCTTCTTAATTCTTTCGTCGTCATATCAATTATCGTTTCGTAGCTTTACTTAGCTGCAGATTTACCTGATTTCCTTCTTATTTCTTCTCCTACAAACCGGATACCTTTTCCTTTGTACGGTTCGGGCATACGGAATGAACGTATTTTCGCACATATCTGGCCAATCAATTGCTTGTCGGCAGATTCCAATATAATTTGCGGATTCTTGTTACGCTCCGATTTCGTTTCCAACTTGATTTCGTCCGGCAACTGGATAAAGATATTGTGCGTATAACCCAGCGAAAGCTCCAAAAGCTGACCTGTGCCGTTGGCGCGATAACCGACCCCGACCAATTCAAGTTGTTTCTTATATCCTTCGGACACGCCGGTGACCATGTTGTTGATCAACGAACGGTACAGTCCATGCATGGCGCGGTGTGCACGTTCGTCATCCGGTCTCGTCAGACTCAACAGTCCGTCTTCCTGACTAACTTTGATATCCGGGTTAATCTCTTGCTTTAATTCACCTTTAGGGCCTTTTACCGTCACGACGTTGTCTTTGGCGGTGATCGTTACTCCTGCGGGAATATGTATGGGCAATTTTCCTATTCTTGACATCTTATTTCCTCCTTCATTAATAAATGTAACATAATACCTCGCCACCGATTTTCTGGTCGCGGGCTTCCTTGTCCGTTATCACTCCTTTGGAAGTGGAAAGGATGGCAATACCCAATCCATTCAAAACTCTGGGCATATCTTTATACCCCACATACTTACGTAAACCGGGCGTTGAAATTCGCTGAAGGCGTTTAATCGCATTCACCTTATTCACCGGGTCGTACTTCAGGGCGATTTTAATCACACCCTGAGGTCCTTCTTCTACGAACTTAAAATTAAGGATGTATCCTTTTTCAAAGAGGATTTTTGTAATCTCCTTTTTTAAGTTCGAGGCGGGCACCTCTACTACGCGGTGCTGCGCCTTGATTGCGTTTCGCAATCTTGTTAAATAATCTGCTATAGGATCTGTCATAAATATTTTTAATTAAATTGATCCGGACTATCCGGACAATATTTAACACTCACTCTCTTGTCTCTTACCAACTTGCTTTCTTTACTCCCGGTATCAAACCGTTGGAAGCCATTTCGCGGAACTGAATACGTGAAACTCCAAACTGGCGCATGTATCCTTTCGGACGTCCCGTCAGTTTGCAACGATTGTGCAAACGAACCGGCGAAGCATTCTTCGGCAATGCCTGTAATCCTTCATAATCGCCATCAGCTTTCAACTGTGTTCTTTTAGCGGCGTATTTTGCTACCAGCCTGGCCCGTTTTACCTCGCGGGCTTTCATTGACTCTTTTGCCATATCTTAATTCTTTTTTATATTCTTAAAAGGCAATCCGAACTCCCGTAGAAGAGCAAAACCTTCTTCATCTGTTTGTGCAGAAGTTACAAAGGTAATATTCATTCCCAATATTTTCGTAATATTATCAATATTTATTTCGGGAAAGATGATCTGCTCCTGGATTCCTAACGTATAGTTTCCACGTCCATCCAGCTTACTTTCAATGCCTTTGAAGTCGCGGATACGGGGTAAAGCCACACGTATTAATCTTTCCAAAAACTCATACATTTTCTCATGGCGCAGTGTGACCATCACTCCGATGGGCATTTTTTTACGCAATTTGAAGTTCGATATATCTTTCTTCGAATAGGTAGCTACGGCTTTCTGACCGGTAATGTTGGTCAGCTCGCTGATGACTACATCAATAATTTTCTTATCGGCTGTTGCGATTCCGAGTCCTTGGTTGATAACAATCTTCTGCAGGACGGGTACTTGCATAACCGACTTATAACTAAACTCATTCTTCAGTGCAGGAACAATCCTCTCCTGATATTCTTTCTTAAAACTGTTCAGGCTACTCATTACTTAATCACCTCCCCTGATTTTTTAGCATAGCGTACTGTTTCTCCTTTGACTTCCTTCCGTCCGATACGGGTCGCTTTCCCCGATTTGGGATCCAGCGGGTTCAGATTGGAAAGATGTATGGATGCTTCCTTTTTTGTAACTCCTCCCTGCGGACTTTTGGCATTGGGTTTGGTATGTTTCGATACCATGTTTACGCCTTCCACAATCGCCCGGTTTTCTTTCACAAGCACTTGCAGGACGCGACCGGTCTTACCTTTGTCCTCGCCGGTATTGACAAATACGATGTCTCCTTTTCTTACGTGTAACTTACTCATACTTCTTTTTTATACATTAAAGCACTTCCGGTGCAAGTGATACAATTTTCATATTTGTCGCACGCAGTTCTCTGGCTACTGGGCCAAAGATACGGCTGCCTCTCAGTTCTCCCGCTGCATTCAGCAATACGCAGGCGTTATCGTCGAAACGAATGTAGGAACCGTCCTGACGGCGGATTTCTTTTTTCGTACGTACGATGACTGCTTTCGATACAGCGCCTTTTTTCACATCGCTCGATGGGATGACGCTTTTCACGGCCACCACGATGATGTCGCCAACAGTGGCATAGCGTTTCCGCGTTCCACCCAATACTCTGATACACAAAGCTTCTTTAGCTCCGCTATTATCTGCTACTATTAATCTTGATTCTTGTTGTATCATCTTACTTAGCCCTTTCCGTTATTTGAACTAACCGCCATCTTTTGGTTTTACTCAAAGGACGGGTTTCCATAATTCGCACTGTATCACCAATATTGCATTCGTTCTTTTCGTCGTGAGCATGATATTTTTTTGTCTTACTGACAAATTTTCCATAAATGGGGTGTTTCTCCTTCCATTTAACAGCAACCGTGATACTTTTATCCATTTTATTGCTGAATACGACACCGACTCTTTCTTTTCTTAATCTCCTCGCTTCCATCAGGCTCAATTTTTATTATTCTGTATTCTTTGATGCAACTCAGTCTTCAAACGTGCTACCGTTCTGCGCTGTTCTTTGATTTCTGCAGGATTATTCAGCGGTGAAATGCTATGATTAATCTTCTTCTGATCCAAAGACTGGACTTCTGCATCTATTCTTTCTTCTACCTCCCTGGTACTTAATTCCCTTATTTCTTTAGTCTTCATAACATTTACACATTTTGATTCTGCATATCATAGTCACGGCGCACCACAAATTTGGTGGTCACCGGGAGTTTTTGTGCAGCCAGACGCAATGCTTCTTTCGCTACATCAAAGGTTACTCCTTCTATCTCAAATATAAGACGTCCCGGGGATACAGGCGCTACGAATCCTTCCGGATTTCCTTTTCCTTTACCCATACGTACGTCTGCCGGTTTACGTGTAATCGGTTTGTCCGGGAATATCCGTACCCAAACCTGACCTTGGCGTTGCATATAACGGGTCACAGCAATACGGGCGGCCTCTATCTGGCGACCGGTTATCCATTTGTATTGCAGAGACTTTATCCCAAACGAACCGAATGCCAATTGGTTACCACGTTGTGCAAAGCCTTTGATGCGGCCTTTCTGTTGTCTTCTAAACTTTGTTTTTTTAGGTTGTAACATGGTTGTTCTCCTTTCTTTTGTTTAACGATTCGATGTTTTTTTCCTCTTATTAAACCCTCCTTTGTCCCTGTCGCGGTGGTCTCTATCCCGGTCTCTGTCACGCGGACCTCTGTCCTGAGAGTGAGAGTTGTTGTCGCGGCGACCGCCAAAGTCTTTCGACGATGCAAAAGACGGCGCAAGGTCTTTCTTACCATATACTTCTCCACGGCATATCCATACTTTTATGCCTAATAGTCCGACTTTCGTCAGCGCTTCTGCCAACGCATAGTCGATGTCTGCGCGGAAGGTATGCAGCGGCGTACGGCCTTCTTTATACATTTCCGAGCGTGCCATTTCCGCTCCGTTCAGACGGCCTGAGATTTGCACCTTGATGCCTTCCGAACCCATTCGCATGGTCGAGGCGATTGCCATCTTTACAGCACGGCGGTATGCAATTTTCCCTTCCAACTGGCGGGCGATATTGTTTGCTACTATCACTGCATCTAATTCAGGTCTTTTGATTTCAAAGATATTTATCTGAACTTCCTTGTCCGTGATTTTCTTCAGTTCTTCCTTGAGCTTATCGACTTCCGAACCGGCTTTACCGATGATGATTCCCGGACGGGATGTACATACGGTAATGGTTACGAGTTTCAACGTACGCTCAATAACGATGCGGGATACACTTGCCTTTGCCAGACGGGCATTCAGGTATTTGCGGATTTTACTGTCCTCCAATAAGGTATCTCCGTAATTGTTACCACCATACCAGTTTGAATCCCAACCGCGGATAATTCCTAAACGATTACTAATCGGATTTACTTTTTGTCCCATCTACAATTAATTTTGACTTTCTTTTTTACTAAGTGTATCTACAAACAAGGTTACGTGATTCGAGCGTTTACGAATCCGGTAGCCTCTTCCCTGCGGAGCGGGGCGCATGCGTTTCAGTGTGGTTGCGCTGTCCACGCTCACTAATGATACATACAATTCTCCACTTTCCGCTTTACGCTCGTTTTTCTGCTCCCAATTGGAAACAGCCGAACGAAGCAACTTCTCTACTCTTGCAGAAGCTTCTTTGTTTGAAAATTTTAAAACTCCTAATGCCCTGAACACTTCCATTCCACGGATCATATCCACCACTAACCGCATTTTACGGGGAGAAGTAGGAACATTCCGCAATTTGGCGAAATAGACGGATTTTCGGGCCTCTTTCATTTTATCTGCTGACTCTTTTTTTCTAGCACCCATATTATTTTTTTTTCTTATTTCCTATTTCCTGCATGGCCCCGGAATGTACGTGTCGGCGAAAATTCACCCAACTTGTGACCTACCATGTTCTCGGTTATAAACACAGGTATAAACTTATTTCCATTGTGAACGGCAATCGTATGCCCGACAAAATCAGGCGAAATCATGGATGCTCTCGCCCAAGTCTTTATGACGGTCTTTTTTCCGGACTCATTCATGGCTAAGACTTTCTTCTCCAGTTTCACATCAATATATGGACCTTTTTTTAACGAACGACTCATAATTTTTTAATTAAATCAGATTACTTTTTTGATTTTCTTCTTGCTATGATATACTTAGAAGAATGCTTCTTAGGAGCTCTCGTTTTCAAGCCCTTCGCATACAAACCGGTACGTGAACGAGGATGACCTCCTGATGCACGTCCTTCACCTCCACCCATTGGATGGTCAACCGGGTTCATTACAACTCCACGGTTGTGAGGACGACGTCCTAACCATCTCGAACGTCCTGCTTTACCTGATTTCTCGAGCGCATGGTCCGAATTGCCTACGCTGCCAATCGTCGCTTTACATGCCGACAATATCTTGCGGGTTTCCCCCGACGGCATCTTGATCACGGCATAATCACCTTCCCTCGACGTCAACTGGGCGAATGCTCCGGCTGACCGAACTAATTTAGCTCCTTGACCGGGACGTAATTCAATGTTATGAATAATCGTACCGACAGGGATGTTCTGCATCGGCAGTGAGTTGCCGATTTCCGGCGCAACTTCTTTTCCCGATATCACTGTTTGACCGACTTCCAGTCCGTTCGGCGCAACGATATAACTCTTCTCGCCGTCTGCATAATACAATAATGCTATGCGCGACGTACGATTCGGGTCGTATTCGATTGACTTTACGGTTGCAGGAATGCCATCTTTACTTCTCTTGAAATCTATCAATCTGTATCTTTGCTTGTGTCCGCCACCCAGATAACGCATTGTCATCTTTCCGGTGTTGTTACGGCCACCCGATTGATTTTTTCCAACTACAAGAGATTTCTCTGGTGTACTTGCAGTGATTTTATCAAATGCACCAATAATCTTGTGTCTTTGCCCCGGTGTTGTGGGCTTTAATTTACGTATTCCCATTTTTTATCAAATGTTACCGAAGAGGTCTATGACTTCTCCTTCTTTCAATGTTACAATTGCTTTCTTATACGAAGTTTGTCTTCCGCTGACAACTCCTGATTTCGTATAGCGGCTTTTGCGTTTGCCGGAATAGAGCATCGTGTTCACATCGACTACGTTTACGCTATACATTGTTTCGATCGCTTTCTTTATCTCAATTTTATTTGCATCGGGAGATACCCGGAAACCGAAGCG
>JAISJX010000441.1 GCA_031261145.1 Tannerella sp. | reverse complement strand
TGTTCTAAAAATCATTTATCATAAGCCTGTTCTGAGTGTACGACAAATTTTCCATTAGAAGAAAAAAAATAATACACAAAACAGATTCTTCGCTCCGCTCAGAATGACGGCGCCGTTTGGGATAATAAGGGAGCGGACGTCGGGGGCTGACCAAAAAGTCTGGTTTCGTCATTGGTAGCCGTAGGCGAAGCAATCCAGAGTATTTATTATTAATGGATTGCTTCGGGATTTGCCCTCGCAATGACGTGCAAAATACCCTTTTTGGTCAGCCCCCCTTCTCCACATTGGCAAGTGTCATTCCGAATGGAGCAGAGCGAAATGAGGAATCTCCCGAAAATGAATGTATGTAATTCAAAAATCCCCCTTTTCGAGACTCCAGTCCGCATCAAAATATCCGGCGGCGTGAACCCCTTCCAGGCCGGTGCGTAATGCGTCGGCGCTGAAGATCATCAGGTCGGGAAAACCGGTGATGCCGGAAATATAATTGTTGGGCGACGTGGCACGCATACCGGCATCACCCGTACCGGCTACGACGCCGACCAGCGCCGTATCGCTCAGTGGATGCGGATAGAGGTAATAAGCGCCCAGGTCTGTACCCTTGTAGCTGCGCTTCCCGGCCGTGATTTCACCGTTTTTCACCTGAATGGGACAGTCTTTCAGCAGGAGCGACCAGACGCGGTTATTGTTGCTGTTGCCATAAATCACCACGTTGCGATCCTTATACCGTTCGCAGGAATATTCCGTATCGGGGATGACATCTATCGAGCCGTTCGCCCTGTAATAGAACGTCTCCGCATCGAAACAGGCTTTCTGGCGATACCATTCATTCTCTTTCGCATTGCCGCGGGTGGCATATACGAGGACGACGTGGTTGTCGTAAGCCGATTTGAAACCGCCGTAACGCGCCGGATTCTTGTGTTTCGGATTGATTTGGTCGATGACGTTCCACCGGCCGTCCTCCTGAAGCGAAAGAATGGCTTTGCGGTCGGACGGAACAGGGATTTCCTGGTTGTTAATATATACGGGAATCTTCGCAGCGGTGAAATGCAGCGCCGGGACGTCGAGCGTCAGCAGCGATACATTCTCTACGGCCGTCACCCGGATGGTATCCTTCTCCTGCGTAGCTTTCACGTTACTGAAGCGGAGGGGGCTGACCTGCTGCCCGACGCATACCCAGTAGTCCGACGCCGAAACAGCCGGCGATGCGGTATGGAAATCCACCTCTTTCACCTCGGCAGCCGCCGGAATCGTATGGCGTTTGAAAAATTCAAAAATCGGATTCCAGTCTAAACTGATATTCCCGAACCAGTGTTCGCCGCCGGGATATTCATAATAACAGAAATCGGGATGAAAACGTCCCAGCACTTCGCGCATCTGGCGGGCCTGTTCGGTCGGAACCACCCGGTCGGCGTCGCCGTGGAAGATATACACGCCCGATTGTTTCAGGTTTTCGATCAGCGAAAGCGTGCGTCCGGTATTCGCTCCGCGTTCGAAGGCTTCGTACCGCGGATTCGCACGGTGCATATCGTCCAGCCGTCCCCGCCCGTAGGTCGCAATGTCCGGATACGAGGCGCAGGGCGCAATGGCCGCAAACTTGTCGGGATAGGTTGTTCCTATATACCAGGTGCCGTGTCCGCCCATGGAATGTCCGGTGAGATAGATTTTAGCGGGATCAGGCCGGTAGATGCGGCGCGCTTCTTCCAGCACTTCGAGGGCGTCAATCCGTCCCCAGTCTTCCCAGTTGAACCCGTAGGGGCGACGGTTGGTAGCCGCCACAACATCTGTCCAGTCTTTGATGGCGTAACATGCAATCTGTCCGTGCGCTTCGACGCCGGCGCCGTGGACGGAGAGGACAAGTCCTTTCGTTTCGCCGGGCGTCTGACGGGTTGCGGGGGCGACGCCGAAATACTGTACGCTGCCATCCACACGGCTGATAAACGTGCGGTCGTGATGCACGGCAGGCGACAACCGGCGCAACGTGATTTCGGTCTCGTCAATCACTTTGCCGACGGACGTGAGCAGTTCGATTTTAGCCGTAACCTCCCCTGCGGCGGCGTTGCCGGACACGGCGGGCAGCAGATATTTCACTTTCCGGACGGAGAGCGGCACAAGGTCGCTTATCACCTGTTCCGCGCTTTTTCCGTCAGGCAAGGTTGCCCGGACGGTCAGCCCGCGGAGCGTTTTCTCGCTCGTATTCATAACACGTATGGCCGCCCACTGCGGATTCGGCTCCCCGATAAGGAGGTCGGGCGTCGTCTGGTCGCGTTTCGTAAACATGACCGGTTTCAACGGCCGTACCAGTTTGACGGCTACGCGCCCGAAGCGGCCGGGCGTGTGAATGAACTCGTTCAGCCCTTTTTTCAGCCGCACGGGAATCAGCGTGTAGCCGAAATCATAGTGGTCGCCTTCGTGCGGGATGCCATTGATATAAACCCGCGTACCGCCGGTTGTTTCCAACACCGCCAACTGATCGGAGGGCGATACATAAGCGTTATACAGGTAGGCCGACCGCATGGAGGGATGCTGAAAGCGTCCGAGGCTATCGACGGTCACCGGCGCCCACTTCCACTGCGGCAGGGGCGTGAAACGGAACGCGGCGGGTATCTGTCGCGGTTCGAACGGAACGACGTTGGGATATGCGTAGGGAACGGTATCTCCCGCGTGCGGAGTGACGAATTTCCCGGTAGCATAGAGCCACGCAACCATGTCTTGCCCGTTGTAAAGCGTACCGGCATTGACGCTGCCGGGCAATAACAATCCTTCACTAAACTGATGAAAGATGACGCCTTCATCCGTTTTTTCAATTTTCTCTTCGCCCAGATACGTGACGATATTTTGCGAAATCGCCGGGGATGCCGCAAACAAAACTGCTGATACGTAAATAAATAATTTTCGCATAAATAAAATCTGTTTAAATAGGTATGATTATTTTATTTTTAATGCGGTAAAGGTAGTACTTTTGGCCTTATTTTCAAAAAAATATTTATCCATGTTCGGGTTTTAACCTTAGTTGTCTAAAATTAGTATTTCGGAAGAAGAATACCGGATAATTGGTATTTTGTGTATCGAAAATAGTGGCCTTGTGAACTTCTCCGTCACTTTTTTTGAATTATTGGATTAATATCAATATCTTTGCAGTCCCATATTCCTTTATTAAAAGGAAAGGATTGAATTTATGGCTAAAAAAGCGACAAAAAAGAAACATTCGGAAGAAGAGATATTAGACTCGATCGGTTCATTCGTTTCAAATGAACGGGTGCAGTTTGCGGCGGGCATAATCTTGAACGTCCTGATGATTTACACAGGTTTTGCGCTGGTTTCGTTCTTCTTCACAGGTGGAGCGGATCAGAGTGCAGTTGAGAATCTCTCGGCGAAAGATATTTTAGCGAACAACGGGCGGGTCGGTAACTGGGCCGGCGTTCGTGGGGCGTTTATTGCGGATGTGATGGTCAACCGCTGGTTTGGAGTAGCCTCATTCTTTTTCCTGTTTTTTATGGGGTCGTGGGGCGTCAAACTGATGAAAATTTGCCGGTTGTCGCTGTTCAAACGTGCTCTGTTCTGTGTGACAATGCTTTTCTGGAGTTCTATTTTCTTCTCGTTTGTTTTTATCAGAGGGTATGAAGATACGTTCATTTATCTGGGCGGGAAGTATGGCTATCATATTACGGAGTCCATGAAGCAAAATGTGGGGATTCCGGGCACGGTTCTTTTCCTGATTGTGGTGATACTGATTATTGCAGTCTGTTCGAGCAAACGAAGCATGCCGTTCTTGCAGGAGACGTTTTCTTTTTCGTGGCTTCAGCGGTGGATAGAGAAAAGGGGAAAGAGAAAAAAGAACCGTAAGCCTAAAAAGAATCCGGATAAAAACGAAAATAATGAGGAAACTGACGACGAAGATGAAGAAGATGAGGACGACGAAGACGATGTCATCATCCCGGCAGGAAAGCCGCAAAAAACCGGACCGGGACTGACCGAACCTTCTACCACATCGGTGAAAAATGAGGATAACGAGGAAATTGTATTTACAATAGACGTGCCGGTTGCGGAGGCGGCCGAAGCGTACGATGTATCATTGTTGGGCGAATATGATCCGCGGTTGGACTTGTCGAGTTATCGTTTTCCGACGCTCGAACTGTTGAATAAATACAACCAGAACGAGACGCCGGTGAATATGGAGGAACAGGCTGAAAATCAGAAACGGATTAAGCAGACATTAGAGAATTTCGGCATCAGCATCGCTTCGATTAAAGCGACCGTAGGCCCTACGCTGACGCTGTATGAAGTCGTTCCGGCGGTTGGCGTGCGTATTTCCAAAATCCGTAATCTGGAAGATGATATTGCGTTAAGTTTGTCGGCATTAGGTATTCGTATCATTGCGCCCATGCCGGGAAAAGGCACGATTGGCATTGAAGTGCCCAATAAGGAGGCGCAGATTGTATCCATGCAATCGCTCATTACCTCGCGCAAGTTCAACGAATGTAAATTCGATTTGCCGGTAGCGCTCGGACGGACGATTTCCAATGAAGTTTTTATGTTTGATCTGTGCAAAGCGCCTCATTTACTGATGGCCGGAGCTACGGGACAAGGCAAATCCGTAGGACTGAACGCGATTATCACCTCGCTGCTCTATAAGAAACATCCGGCGGAACTGAAATTTGTGCTGATTGACCCCAAGATGGTCGAATTTGCCATTTATGCGGATATCGAACGCCATTATCTGGCGAAGTTGCCGGACGAAGACAGGGCTATCATCACCGATCATACAAGGGTTATCTACACGCTAAACTCACTTTGCAAGGAGATGGACGACCGTTATGAGTTGCTGACCAAAGCGCATGTGCGTAATATCAAGGA
>JAISJX010000429.1 GCA_031261145.1 Tannerella sp. | reverse complement strand
AGAAGGCATTGAACTGAAAGAAGTAAGTGTCACAGCCCAAAAGCCGCTTATCAAAAGCGATCCCGATAAATTGATTTACAGCGTCGAAGCCGATCCCGAAGCCAAGACGAATACGCTGCTGGAAATCATCCGCAAAGTGCCGTTGCTGACGGTCGATTCCGAAGATAATGTGACACTTAACGGACAGTCCAACTACAAAGTATTGGTGAATGGAAAAAGCTCCAGCCTGATGTCGAATAATTTTAAGGAGGTGATTAAAAGTATGCCGGCCAATTCGATTAAAGACATTGAGGTCATTACGAATCCATCGTCCAAATACGAAGCGGAAGGCGTCGGCGGTATTATCAACATTATCACCAACAAAGAAAAAACAAACGGTTATACCGGCAGCGTCGGCCTTAATGCCGATTCGCGCGGAGGATATGGCGTAAACGGATACGTATCAGCCAGTATTGACAAATTCAGTTTTTCCACAAACATTTATAACAACCAATACAAACAACCTGAATCGGAGAGTGAGTCCAGCCGAGTCAATTTAGTCAGCGACGAATACCATTATACGGATTCGAGAGGTAAAAACAAATATAAGGGAGGCGGAAACAGCCTGAATTTTGAAGCCGGTTACGAAATTGACTCAATGAACCTGATCAGCGCTTCCGCCTGGGGATACTTCGGCAATTCGAATTTCGATACTAAAAATACGACGGAAGACCGGAATATCAGCAACAACGTTGTACGCCGTTACAACAATATCGTTCATGGAAAAAGTTCGTTTGGTTTCCTCTCCGGGAATATCGACTACCAGCGGAGTTTTCCGAAAAAGGATAAGACGCTGACAATCTCTTACAAAGTGGATTATAATCCGCAAGACTCGAAGAACGAAAACGATATTGATGGAGAACTGAATTACATCACCTATCGCCAGAAATCGGACAACGACGCTTCCGGCCAAACGCACACCTTCCAGTTCGATTACTTTGATCCGCTGAGCGAGCGCCATCAGGTAGAGACCGGATTAAAAGGCATTTATCGCCGTAATTACAGCGAAACGGATATTTTTGTCCACGATTCGGCGACAAACCAATGGAACGAAGACCGGAGCCGCCTGAACGACCTTAATTACGACCAGTACATCGTCGGAGCGTATGGCGGGTATCTTTACAAATATAATAAAATCAGTACAAAAGCAGGCGTTCGCGTCGAATATACTTGGAACGACGGCCTTTTTATATCGCAAGTGGACACGAAGTTTAACAACACGCTTTTCAACGTGATTCCGTACATCAATTTCACCTATTCACTCAAACCGGCTCAAACCGTGAAAGTGTCTTATACCCAACGCCTTTTCCGTCCGGGCATCTGGGCGTTGAATCCTTATGTGAATGATATGGATCCGTTGAATATCCAATACGGTAATCCGGATTTGGACGCCGAAGTATCACATTCATTCTCTGCCTCCTACGGACAGTTTTCGCCCAAATTCAATCTCAATCTGGAATTGAACGGCTCCATCACGGATAATTCCATTGAATCGTACTCGTATATCACCGCCGAAGGCGTTCGCCATACGACCTACGGGAATATCGGTTCCAACCAACGGTATGGGGGTAACCTGTATGCTTCATACCGTCCGAATGCGAAGATAAATGTCTATTTCAACGGACGGTTAAATTATATTATTCTGGATTCAAATAACGACCTCGACCGTCATAATGAAGGGTTTAACTTTGGCGGTTCGTTCGGCGCCCGGTTGGCGCTTTGGAAAGGCGGGAGCATTTCCGCCAATGCAGGAGGCGGCTCTCCCTATATCATGTTGCAGGGAAAAGGCTCCAATTTCTTCTATACCAGCTTGGGAGCCAGCCAAAAACTACTGAAAGACAAATTAGATATTTCTGTCTATGTCTCCGACCCGTTCTGGCGGAAAATTCATTACAAATCCAGCTATGACGACCCTACATACACCATGAGAACAGATAGTTACCGTTGGGGACAGACCGTACGCCTCAGTGTGATGTATCGCTTCGGAAAAATGAATACGCAGGTGAAAAAGGCGCGTCGCGGAATCAACAATGATGACCAGCGCAGCGGAGGCAGCGAAATCGGGGGCGGTAGCCAGGAAACCGGAAGATAATATTTTAATAAGCCTGCTCTTGTCAAGTCCCCGCAAGAACGACACATCCTCAAGTGTCGCCCTTGCGGGACTTATTTTGTTAATAATAAAAAAAATCAAAGTCATTCTTAAACTATTTTCGTTCTGCCGCGTCAAATTCCTGAAAGAAAAAAATCAGGTTACAATTATGACAAAGAAAAGAGTTTTATTTTTTATGTTTCTTCTATTAATATCCATGCAGGGAGTTATCGCGCAGGTGGAAGTGAGAGGAAATGTTACGGAAAAGGCAGGGAACAAAGAACCTATCGAACAAGCGGCTATCCGTTTGCTAAATTTGAAAGACAGCACCCTTATCAACGGTGTTGTCAGCACGAAAGATGGTTTTTTCGCCATCAAAAATGTGAAAACGGGAAGATACCTTTTAAATGTTTCCTTTATAGGATATGCATCTATTTATCAAATGCTTGAAATCACAGGTAAAGTGAATCCCGTCAATGTAGGGAAATTGGAAATGGAAGAAGACGCTATCATGCTGGGCGAAGCGGTTGTCACGGCTAAAGCGGTGGAAGTCACCGTCCGCAACGACACGATAGAATACAATGCCGACTCCTACAAAGTAGCCGAAGGTTCTGTGCTGGAGGACGTGCTGAAAAAGATGCCGGGAGTAGAAATCGATTCTGATGGAAAAGTCACGGTCAACGGCAAAGAAGTCAAAAAAATCATGGTTGACAGCAAGGAATTTTTCTCCAGCGACCCGAAAGTAGCCACCAAAAACCTCCCGGCCAAAATGGTCGATAAAGTGCAGGTATTGGATAAAAAGAGCGATATGGCAATGATGACCGGCTTTGACGATGGCGACGAGGAAACCATTATCAACCTGACCGTTAAACCCGGAATGAAACAAGGCTGGTTCGGGAACGCTTATGGCGGCCTCGGAAATAAAGAGCGTTATGACGGAAACTTTATGGTCAATCGTTTTATTAATAATGACCAGTTTACGATTATGGGCGGAGCCAATAACACCAATAATATGGGATTTTCGGATATGGCCGGCGCCATGTTTGGCGGAATGGGCGGCGGACGTGGCGGATTCGGCGGCGGTGGCGGAAACGGCATCACTTCATCCGGCAATATCGGTACAAACTTCAGCAAAGAGTTTAGTCCCAAATTAGTAGCAGGCGGAAACATCCGGTATTCCCATTCGGACAATGACACGGAAAGCATGAATGATACGGAATATATCCTGTCGCGCGACAGCAGTTCGTATGATCACAGTGAAAACAAACGTAACACCCTCAGCAATAATATCGGGGCTGATTTCCGCATGGAATGGAAACTCGATACGTTGACTCAATTGATCTTCCAGCCGAGCTTCAGTTACAGCCAAACGAATAGCCGTGAGGATATAAACTCCTACTCGTTAGACAATCAGCAGGATTCCATAAACTCATCCCGCTCCGCGGCTCTATCCGACGGCGAAGGTTACAATGCTTCCGCCCGCTTGGAAATCAGCCGCAAGCTGAACGACAAAGGCCGCGTACTCAGCGGTTCTATCTCCGGAGGTTACAACGATACTTACAGCAACGGGGTGAACAACTCGAATACAAAATATTTCATGTTTGCCGATTCCAGCGACATCATTGATCAAAAAGTCCGCTACGATAACAGCGGCTACAACTACCGGGCTTATGCGTCGTGGGTGGAACCGCTCGGAAGGAATAACTTTTTGCAGGCGACCTACCGGATCAGCCAGAATAAACGGGAATCGCTGAAAAATTCATTTAACAGCGATGCGACCGGAAATTATACGGTGTTGGATTCCACCTATAGTAAAAGTACGCGAAACAGCGCTGTCGAACAACGCGCCAGCATCGCCTTCAAAGCCGTACGGGAAAAATATAACTATACCATCGGATTCAATGTGGACCCGTCGTACTCGAAGACCGAAACATTTGTAGGCGATAATACGCTGTATTCCATGTCGCGGCACGTGACGAACTTCTCGCCGACCGCACAATTGAATTACCGCTTCGACAAACGCTCGAACCTGCGTATCGACTATGACGGCCGTACCACCCAGCCTTCGATGTCACAGTTACAACCGGTTGCCGATATTTCCGACCCGCTGAATACAACCATCGGTAATCCTGAATTAAAACCGACCTACACCAACGAGTTGCGTATCCGCTATCAACAGTTTGTTCCCGAAAGCCAGTCGGCTTTTATGATCATGGCGAACGGGAATTATATCTTGAATGCGGTGGTGAACAAATCGATCTTTGACGCGAATACGCACAAACGGATTACGACGTATGAAAATGTAAACGGAAACTACAACGGAAATGCCCGTATCATATTTAACAGGCCGCTCAAAAACAAGAAATTTTCGATTAACTCCATGAGTTTTTTGACCTATAGCGAAGCCAACGGTTTTATCAACGACAAAAAAAATACGAATACAGGTATTTCACTGTCGGAACGCGCCGGTATCAATTTTCGCTCGACATACCTCGACCTCGGTCTGAATGGAAACATCCGCTATAACAAGACCAAAAATTCGTTGCAGGAACAAAACGACCTGACAACGTACAATTACGGGGGAGGCGCTTCAACCACTATCTACCTGCCTTACAATTTCCAGATAGAGAGCGACATCAATTACTCCACCAATTCAGGTTATGCAGAAGGGTATCAGCAGGAAGAACTTCTTTGGAATGCGTCTGCCTCCAAAGCGTTTCTCAAAAACAATTCGGGAACGCTCAAGTTTAAAATCTACGACATCCTGCGTGACCGCAGTAATATCTCCTTTACTTCAACCGACAACACGATGCGTTATTCGGAATACAATACGCTGACCAGCTACTTCATTGTCAGCTTTATCTACCGGTTCAGCATCTTTAGCGGAGGCGCCAGCGCGTCGGATGTGAGAAGGCCGGGGCCGGGCGGAGGCGATGGCCAGCAGCGTGGAGAAGGCCGGAGTTTCGGAACTCCTTCGGGAGGGGGCGGAGGCAGACCGCCTTTTTAAAGAACAAAACAGTTAGGTTTTTATAATAATTTTTTTTAGTACATGGTTTTGATAGTTTAGTTTTTTTGACATGAGATTGTGGAAACTGCGGCGCCGCAACGCCGCAGTTTTTTTGCGCTTTCTTCCAACCAATGAGGTAATGAGGTTTTGGCGTCTGGGATGATTTCTGCCTGCTATTGAGGTTGTTTTGTGAGAAAAAACAAGGTGGCAAGGAGGCGCTTCGATCGAACTCACGTTATACATGGAATGGTTCTCCGGCAGTACCTAATGGCCACTTATTCTATCAGTTTTCTATCATTTTCTTTTGTT
>JAISJX010000411.1 GCA_031261145.1 Tannerella sp. | reverse complement strand
ACAGCGTTCATATCAGTTATCCAATAGTCGTTCTTTCCGTTCGTTCCATCACCTTGATAAAACTCCCAGTCTTTACTGTTTAGATTCGGCAATTTAGTTCTTAATACACGACCCAGAATCAGGTCATTCCCATTGTTCCAAAAACCGTCATTGGCAACTGCATAGACATACTTGCCAGAACCGTCAGGGCCTGCTTTTCCGTCTTTTCCGTATTCAATAAAAAATCCGGCGGCAAAACGTCTGCCCGGAAACATCGGACTTTCAGAATTTTCCCGGGCGCTCCGGAACCATGTCTTTCCATGATCCGTAGACTTGATGATGCTGCCGTCCTGCGCTGTTTGCCTGTTATCCGTCAAGGCATGATTACGCCACGGATAGTCATGCCGACTGACAAACATATATAAAATGCCATCTATACAAGTAATGCCGGACGCTTTCCAAGCCAACGAATCGGCATCGAGTTCACATATTTTTCCGTACTCAAGCATCGGATTTATCATTTCCAGCTTCAATTGCAGGGGATCCTCTCCTTTCAGGCGGAACAGCGCCAGATTGGACGTAGCGCTATCGGTAGTACAATCGTCTGCGACTGAATAGATATGATCATCATCAGCCCATGTTCCGATCCAGGTATCGCCCAACTGGTTGAATTGTTGTATCGTACCGTATTGAATACCTTTAATATCAATACCGGCTTGTTTACTGCATGAAGTAGTAAGAGCAATCCACAAAGCAAACAGGGGAAAAATTATTTTCTTCATAATGCGTTTTTTTTATTGACTGTTTCATAGTTGATTATTTGAAAGGCAAAGATACGTAATCTATTTGAAAAATACAAGATTTCAGCAAATTGTTTTTTTATTGTTTATAATTAATTATCAATGGCTTATTCTAAATGATACTTTAACCTCTCATCACCGAAAGGACTTGCTCCTTCAGGTGATGAGAGATAAAAGTAAAAAATTATTTTGAATTAGGATCCGGTATGTCATTATAACCGGCATTGATCCGGACTTCATTAATCGGAATCTTCCAGTACCATCCGGTATAAGGAGGATTCACATCGGCTACCCCTTTCCGGTCGCCCGGCAAAATGGGTTTCTGCATCGCCATAAGGTAAGGCAGGTATAACCCTTCGCCACCCAGTTCAATGACCCATTCCCGGTCGATATGGGTTTCTGTCAGATCCGCAGCGCTTACCGCAGACAAACCGGCTCTGGCACGCACTTCGTTCACATCCGACGACGCCCCGTTTCTGTCGCCGTTTTTAAAGCGGATGGCAGCACGTATCAGGTAAAACTCCGGCAGTCGCATACGGGGCTGGTTCGTCGCTCCGGGAACGTCGCCCCGGTAGTATTTATCCAGGTAGACATGGGGATCTGTTTCCAAATTGAAATATTGCTCGTATTTATCCCAGAGCGTCACATCTCCCGTCGCGGCCACTTCCGCCGCCACTTCATCATGATCTTTAAAACCTTCCACGCGTAACCACGTATTTCCATACCGTTTATCGGCAAGCGCTTCGGCTGTGACCGTATAATCGCCATGTTCCGGATCGACCATCCAGTTGATTTTTTTCAACACCGCATTACTCAATTTACACATGTTCCAATTGCATTGCGACCATTCTCCACGTCCGCCGGGAGGCCCCCAGGCCATCGCCCTGGTAACAGTTGTAAAGCAAACGGGGATTTGTCCGGTAGCGCTGGTATTGAACATCCAGATGACTTCCGGCGCTTCGGCGCCTCCTATCGGAGCGGTCCATGCTGCCATCACGTCGCTTTGTAAACTGTATTTCCCGGAAGAGATGATTTCGGTACATTCTTTTTCGGCATTGGCATAATCGCCTGTGTAAAAATAAGCGCGCGCCAATGCCCCGCAAATCGTGTAATAATTCAGCCGACCCGGCTTGAACCAGGTTTTCGGCATCAGCGATTTGGCCGTTTTCAGGTCGGAAAGGATCAGGTCCCAAATTTCCTGCGTAGTGCCGATTGGCGTATTGTTCGCATTCACATTCGTAGTCTTCAAGGGCAACACCTGATCCGCATTGGAGCCTCCCGGAACATACGGCGGGCAAAAAAACAAAGCTGCCCAAGTATAGGCAAATCCTCTGAAAAAATAGAGTTCGGCTTTTGCGCGAGGCGCCTCTGCAAGTTTTTCTTCGGAATCGCCGGGAAACAATTCTCTCGCTTCTCCGCTGTTCAGAAAATCAATCGGTTCATTACAAGCGGCAATGGTAGCGAATATTTTCTCGTAGGAGCCTTTGGTCCAACTCAAAGCCTCAAAAGGCACTGCTCTGTGTTGCCGGTTCAGGAATTGAGGCCACTCATTAGCGGGCGCTGCCGGTTCAATGGCTGCTGCAAAATCGGTAGCCAGCATCTCGTAAAGCGTATATGTGCCATGAACATCATCCCAGCCATTGCCGCTGAAAACGGAATAAGGCAGGATTACCGCCATGTCCAACTGATCGACTGTCTGCCAGGGAAATTCCGGCGTATATTTTGGTTCCAGAAATGTATCATTACATCCACTGGTCAACATGGCCAATACTGCGGCCAAAAAACGTAGTTTATATTGCATATATTTCATCTTGGTATTTTTTAGAATTTAACAGAAAGACCTAATGAATACGTACGGGTCATAAATGCTTCGTAACGAAGCATCCCGTCGATATTGTTACCGCTGATTTCCACATCCGGATTGCCGTTGTGCCCGTCTCTTGCCCAATACAACGCATTATTGATATTAAGGTAAAGACGCAGATTCTCCATTCCGCATTTGCTGATAAGAGTTTTAGGCAGCGTATATCCCAACGTCACTTCTTTCAACTGGATGTTATCTCCTTTTTTCAGGAATTGCGTGGTATTGGGGACTTCATTGCCCGGCCCCGGATTCAGGATGGCGCTTTGATTTCCTTCATCATCATAATAGAATCCTCCATTATAAATGATTTCCTGATACTTTGCCTGGTCGCCCGGTTTTTGCCATGAATTTTCAAGCAGGTCAGCCCCCAGAGCGGCATTGCCAATACGCACATATTGCAGCCGCCATTCAATGGCGTCCAAATAATAGTGACCTCCGGTATAGGAAACCATCACGTTCAAGTCTAAATCTTTATAACGGAAGGTATTCCGTAATCCTCCATAGTACGAAGGAATATACGATTTCCCGTCGAGATAGAACTGGTTGTTATTACAATTGGTGGCCGATGCAGGAATTAGTTTCCCTGTCCGTACGGTTTCCCCGGTTGCTTCAAATTTTGCGGCATCCCTTTCCCAGATAAGTGGAATCCCCTTTTGAGGGTCAATCCCTTCATAATCGGATACATAATAGGTCGCCAACTTGCCTCCGGTTTTGGTTAACGTCCTGTTTCCTCCATAGATTCCGGAACCGGTCAAATCAATAGACGGATCCAGTGAAAGGACTTTATTCATGGCCCAGGTATGGTTATAGGAAAGGCTCCATGAGAAATCATGCGTTTTGATCACCGATGCATCCACATTAAATTCCACGCCGTTATTCCGCATATTACCGACATTAGCCCATACGGAATTAGTTCCGCCGAATACATTGATCCCTGCACTTGGCGGGAGAGGTACTTGCAGTAGCAATCCGGATGTTTCCTTGTTGTAGTAAGCAATGGAACCGTTAATGCGGTTGTCGAGAATGCCAAAATCAATCCCTATATCCGTATTGTCCGAGGTTTCCCATTGGATGTCCGAAGCGATGTTCGCAATACTGGTGAACATATATTCTTCATAAGAACCGCTATTCGGCCCAATAATGTTGAACCCCGGAATATAGGCGAAGGCTGGAACGGCGGCATTACCTGTTTTACCTATGCTACCCCTGATTTTCAATAGACTGATGGCCGCTATATTCCAGAAAGATTCTTCGGATAGCGCCCAGCCGGCGCCTACCGACGGAAAGGTGGCCCAGCGGTTTTTCATCGAAAGGGTGGAAAGACCGTCCTTGCGGATATTTCCTTCAAGCAAATATTTGTTTTTGTAATTATAAGTCGCCCTGCCGATATAGGCCATGTTTCCGGTTTCCCTGCGGTTGGCCGACATGCTTTCCATCGTTCCGGGAACACCCAGTACAGGATAAGTCCCGTTCAGATTGTAACCGGAGACATTCACAGGCAAACCAAAACTTTTACCGGCTTCCGCTAAGGCCAGTGCACTGACGGTATGGTCGCCAAAAGTACGGTTATAACTGATTTCCCCCCTCGCCATGTAGGAGTAATCAAAACCTGTAGCTTCACTCGCCTTGCTGACTTCTTCACTGCGCACAAAGTCTCTCAACACTTTGGACGACCAGTCTGTCCTCCGGTTGGCTGAAAAAGTCCCGCTTCCCACGCCGGCGATTTTTAATCCCTGCACAAAAGGAAGGTCAATCTCGGCGCGTAAATAATTGGTCGATGAAAACGATTTATTACGTATTTGCTTGTATTTACTGTCGCCATAGATAAGCGGATTTTCGCCCGGCCCCCAGTAACCGGTAGGACTGCCTTCGTCATAAACAGGCATAAACGGGGGGCGTAACAAGGTCGTGCCTGCTACGTTATCATCGCTGCTCCGGAAATGGTTGATTGACGTAAAGTTGAAATCGACATGTTTCACCGGTGAAAAATTAAATGCGGTACGGCTCAGTAATTTTTGGGCGGCTCCGCCTTTCTGGACGCTTTCGTCATCGCGGTAAGTTAATGAAAATAACGCATTCCCTTTTTCA
>JAISJX010000396.1 GCA_031261145.1 Tannerella sp. | reverse complement strand
ACGGTTCCGCCCATGCGAAGAAGCGTATTCCACCGGTATTCCTCATAGACCAATTCGCGCGCTCGTTCGTCAAGGATCAAGTCGAAATTGTCGTCCATATCGGCTACCGTAACTAAGTAGGCGCATTGCGCACGGGTTCGCAACAGATTGACATCGGCGGCAGCGCCTGCCTTGTCACCACTGCGCTGCTTGGCTTCCGCCCTGAGTAATATCGTTTCGGAAAGACGAATCATATAGTCGTCGCGGAACAGATTACTCCTGTTTTGACCGTCTGCCAAACCGGTGAATTTATCGGTAGAAATTTTACACGAAATCGGATATTGCTGGGATTGATAATTTTTATTTTCCGCATCTGTCTTAGCCGGATCGTTATATATCAATTCCCATGGAACCAATTGCTTATAATAGGGACTGCTTACCTGGTTCGCCTTTAACCTCCTGCGGAAAACGACATCGGAATTGCGCATGTCGCCGGCAAATTTACCGGAATAAATTTCATCGCGGACATACGGGGTAATACATGAGATATAGACATTTCTTCCTCCTACTTCTTCCAATAAGCAAGCGCCAAAAAATCTGGCGGATCCTTCGCGAAAGTTCGGGCCATATTGCCGTGTATAAGGTAAATACGAACGAGTATCTTCCTTCTTGTAAGCGGCATAATCAATTTCGACAGCCCAGATACACTCGGTGTTGCCGTCTTGAAAGTCCACATTCCCTTCCTGAAACAAATCCCAATAATAATTCGCTTCCATTTGTATTGTATCAACAACCGCACCGGTTTCAATACCATTTTGATGGATGTCATAATGAATGGTTTCTTCATTTTTACGGGTACCGAAACGGGTGTTGATCAACGAATAGGCGCCGCCGTCGATCACTGAGTTTGCGTAATTGATAGAAGAAGTAAAAGCATTTTGTGCTTCGCCTGCTTTGCCGTCAGCAGCCAACTGCGTTCCAAGAGCCAGATACAATTCAGACAGATTGTGTTGAACGGCTCCTCTTACGATGCGGCCGTTGGTAGCCGTAGCAAGGGGGATATCATTCAACACAGCTTCCATTTCGTCGATGGCATACTGATAGGTAGCCGTGCGGGTTTCGCGATTATAATCATAACGGGCTGTGGTAGCTATTTCAGTCACTAAAGGTACGCCTCCGAATAATTCTGCCAGATTCTTGTAAGCAAACGCCCTGAAAAACCTTGCCTGAGCGACTACATACGCCTTATCACCGGCCGAAGCCCAGGTGATCTGTGGTAGTTCGGAGGCATAAAGCGCCAGATTGGCTTTGGCTATTATCTCGTAATATGCGGTGTACACCTGGTAAAAGGTGTTATGATTGGTATTGATAATACCGTAGTCACTGAAAGATTGACTTTTTCTGTCAAAAGCTATATCATACATATCCGTACCTCTCCCTTTAAAATCCAACATCCATGCGGCGTCAGATACTGGATTGGTTTTCAAATCCCTGATCTGGGCATAAATACCTACCACTATCTGACCTACCTGCTCGGAGGAAGAATATACATTGTCGATGGTATAGATCGTATCGGGATGTTCTTCCAGAAAGTTGTCATCATTACAACTCATAAACTGACAGGCAATAAATACCGTCAGAATAATACTGTGAATATATTTAAGTATTTTCATTTTTTAATTTATTATTTGGTTAGAAACTGATATTAAACCCTAAGGAATAAGTGGATGCCACCGGATAGGTACCACTTAAATAACGCGCTCCCGTTTCCGGATCGCCGCCGTCCCAACCGGTGAAAGTAGCCAGATTCTTGGCTGCAAGGAATACTTTCAACATACTGATATTAGCCGATTTCACCCACGATTGATTAAAGGTATAGGACAGGGACAAATCCTGTATCCTGACAAATCCACGTGACTGCAAACCACGGAACCGGCCATCACCACTGAAGTTGATTCCCGGATATTCATTGCTCCTGTTTTCAGGAGTCCAGTATGGTTTTAGTATCGTGTTGTCTGTGGAATAACCTGACCTCATCATAAGATATGCCTCTGCGTTGTCTGACATATAATAACCGTTTCCACCAAGATTACCCGTAAGTAATACATAGAGTTCTAATCCTTTATATCTTAAAATATTTCCCATGTTCAACCGGAAATTCTCCTTGTTATATCCGAGAATCGTACGGTCGGCTGCCGAGATACCGGCCACACCGTCCAAGTCGGCATATTTCGGAAAGCCGGGAGTGGCGCCTGTAGCAGCAATATATTCCGTATCGTCTTCCTGCACGATCCCGATTTGTTTGTATCCGTAAATAGCGCCCAACGATTTGCCTATAAACAGCGAAGAGCCTATGTCATCATCTTCCTTGCCGTCACCGTCCAAATCATCGCCGTAAAGATGAACCAATTTATTCCGGTTAAGCCAGAATGTAAAATTCGTTGTCCAATTCAAATCGCGCTGTTCAATATTGACGGAACGCAGGTTCAGTTCAAAACCCCTGTTGTTTACCTGTCCCATGGAGGTATAGATGGTCTTGAATCCGCTCATTACCGGAATGTTGCGGTTGAATATCTGGTCTAATGTTTTGGAAACATATATATCCAGATCGACCGATAAACGGTTTTGCAGCCATGACGATTCAAAACCGAAATTCCATGCTTCGGTGCGTTCCCACCCTAAATCGGAGTTACCCAAATTGCTTTGGTTTAATCCGTAATAAATGGTTCCTGGTGCGGCAAATTCATAACGCAATCCGCCTGTAGAGCCGTTGATTACCTGCGACAGCGTCGTATAGGGCGCTATGCCCTGATTCCCGTTTTGTCCCCAGGATACTTTCAGTTTCAGATTGTTCAAGGGTTCTATGCTCGTCATAAATTCTTCTTCCGAAATGCGCCATGCTACGCCTGTAGCGGCAAAGTTACCCCATTTCCGGTTGGCTCCGAACACCGAAGCGCCATCCCTGCGATACGATCCCGTAAGGTAATATTTGTTATCAAAGCCATAGTTTGCACGGGCAAGGTAACCGATATTTGTCCGTTTTACACCACCGCTATTCGAGGCAAAATTAATATTCTGTACTTTCGCTTTGTGAAGTCCCCGCAATCCTAACGTAGTGTTTCCGTTTTCGGAAAAGTCGCTTCCGGTCATGTATTCAACATCAATTTTTGAATAGTCGCGTGTAGCCACCAACGTACCTTCCACACTGTGCTTGCCGAAGGCGTTTTTATAGTTGACAATGTTATCAAGCACATAGCTGTACGTCCTACTGTTCAGTAGATTGCCGTTGGCTTTTGAAAGCAGACCCTGAAGCGCCGACGGCGAATATCGTTCTATTCCGGAACCTTCCTGAACGTAATTGCCCTCGTAATAGAAATTACCCTGACGGGTTTGATCCACATTGGGTAGAAAATTCAGGCGGTAACTCAATCCTTTTACCCAAGGCAGACTGATGACTGCATACGTATTCAGGCGCAAATTCTGCCGGATATCAGAATTGTCAAGTGTACCGCTTTTTGCATTCCACAATGGATTTGTAAAGGATTGTTCATCAGGATATTTTTCAAGATTACCTTCATCATCACGATAAAATTTCGCGTAAGGAGGAAGTACTTGCGCAGTGCTAATATCAGCGCCTGCTCCGGAATAATCGCGGCGGGAAAAGGCGGCGTCCACACCTATATTCAACCATGAGGTGATATCCGTATTTATCTTGCCGAAAAGAGAAATACGGTTGAAATCATCACCGATGACTATCCCTTTATTTTCGTTATAGGAAGTGGACAGGTAATAATTCAAACCCTTGCCCGTTCCCGATATTGAAATCTGATAGTCCTCCAGGATTCCGGTACGGGTAACCTCATCCAACCAGACACTTTCAATGCCGTTTTCGTAATTCGCCTTCGAAACCGAACGCATCCAGCTTGTAGTTCCCACCGGATTGCCGGAACGCTCATTAACCACTCTTACAAAATCTTCACCTTTCATCATTTCCGGACGGTTGGGCCATGCCTGAATACCTGTTGAAGCATTCAATGTAATCACAGGTTTTGCTGATCGTCCTTTTTTGGTGACAATGGAAATGACGCCATTGGATGATCTGGAACCATAAGCTGCCGACGTTACGGCATCTTTCAGTACATCGATATTAGCAATGTCATTGGGATTGATATCGCCGAGGCTGCCCATAAAAATTACGCCATCCAGAATAATCAAAGGGTTGTTACTCCCGTTGATGGAGTTTTGCCCGCGAATCAACATACTGGGTTCTCCACCTGCCGAGTTCGTCGCGCCGATATTCATACCCGTTACATTCCCTTTCAAGGATTCCAACACATTCAAATTCGGCAAGATGGACACAGCCGAATTTTCTAATTTTACGGAAGCCACCGAGCCGGTATAGTCCTGCCGCTTGGCCGTACCGTAACCAATGACAATCACTTCTTCCAACGCTTGCAGATTTTCCACTAACGTGATATTCAGGGTAGTTTGATTACCTGTCACCACTTCCTGAGTGTTATACCCGATAAAGGAAATAACCAAAGTCGCTCCCGGCGATACATCTAATGAGAAGTTGCCGTCCACATCGGTGATATTCCCGTTGGTCGTTCCTTTCTCAATCACATTCGCACCGATAACCGGTTCGCCCTTCTCATCGGCGACCGTCCCGGTGATACGTTTGCCTCCCTGCGCAAAGACAGTAAGAGAACAACTGCATACGCACAGAATACCTATCAGTATCCGTGCACTCATCTTTTTAAAAGTCTGTAATTTACTCATACTTAAAATTTAATAATTAATAATTGATTTATATATTCATTCTATTTTATTTGCTAATTAAGCATACCTGCGCAAAATTGTTCTCCATAAAGTTTAAGGGTACAGGGCAGTATCATTTTGCTGCACACATATTTTTTTTCCGTCCCTGTTTCGTCAAATGCTTCTTTGGCGCACTCCAAAACTTTTGCCTGTACGGCAGCCCCAATCCGTCGTTCGTCGGATTGCCCGGACAGCACCCACGATACCGTGGTTGTGGAAACGTTCAGTTTTTCAGCGATGTCTTTCATCGATACATTCATTATTACGGTTTTAATTAGCTTTGCCGTTTAAACGACACTAAAATTTATAATTTTAAAACGGTGCAAAGTAAGTTGTATTTTCGGAATAAAACAAATAAACTTTCAAAAAAAAATAGAGGATTTCAATAAAAAATGCGAATATATTTTTAACCAATTGATAGTGTGATTTTTGCAATCGGTGGTGTCAGAAACTTTTTTTGGCGCGGCCTACATATATATAATGTGGCGTTTCGTTTCGGAGGTGTAAGGTTATATTTGCCGGGAAATATGGCGCCGGAAGAATTTCGTATGAAAAGATTATTTTATGATTACACGTGCAAATATAAGCGTTTTTTTTATTTCCACAAAATTTATTGTTTTCAATAAAATATTTCCGTAATTTCGCAGACCAATAGAAAAAAGT
>JAISJX010000331.1 GCA_031261145.1 Tannerella sp. | reverse complement strand
AAGCCACTTGTCGGCCGTCATCGTCCGGCTCGATGAAGTGCGCGACCGTACGTTCCGCGGACTGCATGAGGCCATCCTGTCGGCTTCGCATCATTTCGACGAATCCCGCCGCCAGCTTGCTGAAACCGTTCTGCCGCTCTTTGGACACTACGGTGACTTGGCAAAACGCGGTTTCAACGAAGAAACGGCCTCCATCTACAACTTTATTCAAGACCTCCGGTCGGAGAAGTACGCCCCCGCTCTCGCAGCACTCGACCTGACCGAATGGGGCGATGAGCTGGAACGCAACAACATCGCTTTTGAAGACGCTATCCTCGGACGCAACCAGGAAGCCGCCGACAAATCCGACCTCAAGCTCGTTGACATCCGCCGCAAGACCGACCGCGCCTATCTTGACATCGTTGAACGCATTGAAGCCGCCATCAATCTCCACGGTTTCGGAGCCTTTGAACCCTTTGTGCGCCGCCTCAACGCCAATATAGACCGTTATCAGACTCTTATCAACCGCCGCAGTAGCAGCAGCAGCGGAGGCAAAGACAAACCGGCCGATAATCCGACGCCGGCCGAAGAATAATTATTACCAGGTACACGGTACGGTATAGGAGAATACCAATGCTGTGCACCTCTGCATGAAATAGTATTTTATAGTAGCGAGGGAGAGATAGTAGTATATATTGCGAGCTATTTCATGCAAAGACCTGACAGGTTGTGAAAACCAGTCAGGTCTATTTTTTTCTCCTTCTTAAACCCGTTCTTTTTTGAACGCCTTATTCCGGCAAATCGCTCATCGTTAATTCCAATACGCCGCCTGCGGCTATATCTTTGTAATCAATATAATAATGAGCGTATGGCTGACCGTTGAGGGTGGCGGATTGGATGTATTTATGGGTGGCGCTGTTGTTTTTCGCAATGATTTTAAATACGTTGCCGTCGCCCACCTGAATGGATGCCTCGTCCATTACCGGACTGCCGAACATATACCTTCCCCCGGCCGGCTCCACCTGATAAAAGCCCAATGCCGACAAAACATACCAGGCCGACATCTGACCGACATCTTCATTGCCGCACAGTCCTGCGGGCTGGTCTGTATATAATTCGTCCAGTACATAACGCACCTTTTCGGCGGTTTTGGCAGGTTGCCCCACGCAACTGTACAGGTAAAGCACATGATGGCTTGGCTCGTTGCCGTGCGCATATTGCCCTATCAAACCGCTGATGTCGGGAGAGGCTTCATCGCCCATATCCCCGTGTACAATAAATAATGAATCAAACTTTTGAAGAAACGCCTCTTTGCTGCCGAATAAATTTATCAAACCTTCCACATCGTGCGGCACCAACCAGGTATATTGCCAGGCCGTACCTTCCGTATAATCGTTCTCGCGATGCACCGAATGGAAGGGGTTAAACGGCGTCCGGAAGTTTCCTTTTGAATCCAGTCCGCGCATGAATCCTACCGACGGGTCAAAATAATACGTGTATGTTTTGCTCATTTTGGTGAAATAAGCTGCGTCTTCCGTTTTGCCCATTTGCTTCGCGACCTGTGCAATGCTCCAATCGGCAATCCCGTATTCCATCGCCTTGGCAAGCGATTCGTTCTCTTTGTCGAACGGGATATAACCGTATTCCTTCATCCACGCCTGCCCTCTTTCGTCGAGCATGGCGGAGGCTTTCATCGCTTCGTAAGCATACGCTTTGTCAAACCCGCCGAAGCCTTTCAGTATCGCGTCTGCCACGACGGAGATACCGGGATTCCCGACCATACAATCCGTCTCGTTCGCCATCAGGTGCCAGACGGGCAATTTATTCTGTTCCCTGTAAATTGTCAGCATGGTATTGACGATGTCCGGCATCTTTTCGGGATGGATAAGCGTCATCAGCGGATGAGCGGCGCGGTAGGTATCCCACAGCGAAAAGGTGGTATAATTCGTGAATGAAGCGCCGCGATGAATCTCCTTATCCGAGCCGAAATAGTCTTTATTCACGTCGCAAAACTCGGAAGGCGCAATCATGGTATGATACAATGCGGTATAAAAGATTCGTTTGAGCCTCTCGTCAGTGGTTTGGAAATCAATTTTATTCAATTCCCTGTTCCATGCTTTATCAGCGTCGGCGATGGTCTGCTCAAAGTCCCATCCGGGCAGTTCGGTCTGCATGTTCAGTTTTGCATTCTCAATGCTCACGGGCGAAAGGGCTACCTTCACGTAAATCTCCTCCCTGTTCTCCGTATCAAACGATACTACACCGTATGCCGCCGAGTATTTATCCCCATTGTCTTCAAAATGGAAATCTTTCACCGGTTTTGAAAAGGTAGCCGTGAAATAAATACGTTGATCCCTTGCCCATCCCGCCGAATAGCGATAACCGGAAACAATCGTATCATTCTCCTGCGTAACAAGTCCTTTCACCGGTCTGTCCCAACCGATACCATGTTCCAGGTCGATAATCACTTTGGCGTCGTCCGATTTCGGGAAAGTATATTTATGAAAACCGACCCGTTTGGTAGCCGTCAGCGCCACGTCTATATTGAACCGGTCTAAATGCACGCCGTAATATCCGGGTTTTGCCTTCTCCGTTTCATGGCGGAACAACGAATAAATGCCGGACTCAGGGTCGCCTAATACGCCCCTTTTGAGTTGCACCTCTCCCACTGCGGGCATCAGCGAAATATCGCCCAGATCGCCGATTCCGGTACCGCTCAGATGCGTATGCCCGAATCCGATAATCGTCGAATCCGTGATGTGATAGCCCGAACACCAGTCCCAACCCTGACTGTAATTCGTCGGCCCCAACTGCACCAACCCGAACGGCACATCCGCGCCCATAAACACATGTCCATGATCGCCCGTCCCGATATAGGGATCAACGTACATGGTCAGATTCTTCACGGCCGGTTGTGTCCCTTCCGTACTTCCACTCTTGCAGGATGCCAGGGCCATGATAGATAAACAGCCTACAATCCCGATGATTTTTAAACTTACTCTTTTCATTATCTTTTAAATTTAGAAATTAGAAATCAGATGCAAAAATTCAGAAGCAAAAAGCAAAAGGCCAAAGGCTAAAAGCTACCAACTAAAAGCTAATAGCTACCGGCAAATAGCTCCCCTCTCTCTTAATTCTCCCTAATTTTTTTGCAAATATAATACAAATAATTATCTTTGGCCATTAATTTGAAAAAACATGAAAAATCAATTTTCTGCCCAGAGGTTATTGTCTCTGGATATTTTGCGAGGTTTCGACCTCTTTATGCTGGTATTTTTCCAACCGGTATTTGTCGCTCTTGTCAAAACGATGAATCTCCCGTTTGGGGAAACCCTTCTATATCAGTTTGAACATGAAGCGTGGATCGGATTCCGGGCATGGGATATGATCATGCCTCTATTTCTTTTCATGTCGGGAGTGAGCATGCCGTTTGCCTTTGCCAAGTACAAACGGGGAGCTGACAAATCGGCTGTGTATAAACGGATTTTTAAGCGGGTAGTACTCCTCTTTATCCTGGGCGCCATCGTTCAGGGTAATCTCCTGGCGTTGGATGTGCACCAGCTTCGCTTTTACTCGAATACGTTGCAGGCCATTGCGATTGGCTACCTGATTACCGCGCTTATCTACCTGCATTCTTCGACGAAAGGACAATTGATTGCCGCTGGGGTGCTGTTGCTGTTATACTGGCTTCCAATGACTTTCCTGGGTGATTTTACGCCTGAAAATAATTTCGCGGAGAAAGTGGATCAGGTTGTTTTGGGACGTTTCCGGGACGGCGTTTCCTGGAGTGCGGATGGCAGTTGGTCGTTTTCACCCCGCTATCAATACACATGGATAGTCAGTAGCCTGACATTCGGCGTAACCGTTTTGATGGGCGCCCTGGCCGGTGGAGTGATGAAAAACGGCGCCGACCGCAACAGGAACGCACGCATACTCCTGGTTGCCGGCGTGATTTGTATAGCCGGTGCACTCCAGTGGAGTTTACAGATGCCAATCATCAAAAAGATTTGGACATGCAGCATGACGCTTTATTCCGGCGGATGGTGTCTGTTGTTGATGGCGCTATTTTATTACGTGATTGACTGCAGGGGCTATTCCAAAGGCGTCCGGTGGCTGAAAATCTATGGGATGAACTCCATCGTAGCGTATATGCTGGGGGAAGCGATCAATTTCAAAAGCGTAGTCGCCTCCATTTCGTATGGTTTGGAGCAATATCTCGGAGCATATTACAGCGTTTGGCTTACGTTCGGGAATTTCCTGATACTGTTCTTTATTTTGCAGATGCTGTATAAAAGGGGTATCTTTCTGCGGGTATGAGGGATTTTGTCTGTGCACCGGTCAGCCGTTTGAAAGGATGCGACATACATTTGAATGCGCGGCTCGCGCATTTGAATGTACGGTTCATTCCTTTGATAAGAGCTGTCAATAAATAAAACGATTATCCGCAATCATACCACTAACGTCTCATGGTGGGATTGAATTTAAAAAGAATATCACATATCGTCCCTAACGGGACGAAAAAGAGGTTTGATGGACATTTCTACCAACAGATTGGGGTTGACCAAAAAGTCTGGTTTCGTCATTGCGAGCCGTAGGCGAAGCAATCCAGCCTATTGATTTTCAATGGATTGCTTCGGGCTTCGCCCTCGCAATGACGGAATTGCATTCTTTTTGGTCAGCCCCGTTGAAAATGTCCCGTAGGGACAAAATGTCGGTAGAAAAACACACACAACGCACTACCGTCCCGTCAGGGACGGAATGTGAAAAGCCCAATTTCCTGCTCCTGTTTTTTTGTGGTACGATTGCGGATAATCGTTTTATTTATTGACAGCTCCTTATTGGAACAGGAAGATGGCTGTTTATCCTTTAACGATCTTCATT
>JAISJX010000238.1 GCA_031261145.1 Tannerella sp. | reverse complement strand
CCGAAACATTCAAACGAGGTTTCAAAGGTATGAAAGAAATTTGAATAAAAAAATAGTTGAATAAAAAAAATTGTTCCTGCTTGGGAGTATATTCAGCACGCCGCTAACGCCCTCAAAGCGGAATAGACATTCTCACATTTCGGATGGATCGTTCCGAGGCGTTGTTGTCCGCAGGAAATCGGGCTTTTCACTTATCGTCCCGTCGATACGATATGTGCTATTCTTTTTAAAATTCAATCGCTACTATGAGACGTTAGTGGATACTTCCTGTAACTCCGTTTTGCGTTAAACTATTTTAAATTCACAGTGCGAAAGGAAAAAAACAGGCAGCCTTGTCTTCCATTCTATAAAAAAACCATATATTTGATGAATTATTTTCAGAATGAAAGACAAGTATCATTTTTTTCTTCAAGCGATAAAGAAGTTTATACCGCGTGAAAGGATTTATACCGACGAACTGAACCGGTTGGCTTGGGGTACGGATGCGGGATTTTACCGGCTTATCCCTAAGATAATTATTCGCTCGACCGGCGAACGGGAAGTATCGGAATTGTTGTCCGTTGCAAACCGGTTAGATATTCCGGTCACGTTCCGGGCGGCAGGGACAAGCCTGTCGGGGCAGTCTGTCAGCGACTCTGTGCTTGTCGTTGCTGGAAAGCACTGGGAAAAATATACCATTGCGCCGGATGCCGAAACCATTACGCTGCAACCCGGTATTATCGGCCAGCGTGTCAATGAGTTGCTGAAGCCTTACGGACGAGTGTTTTCGCCTGACCCGGCTTCCGTGAGAAGCGCCATGGTCGGCGGGATTGTGATGAACAATGCTTCGGGAATGAGTTGCGGCACACACGCCAACAGCGACAAGATGCTTTTGTCGGCACGTATGGTGTTCACCGACGGAACCGTGCTTGATACCGGTGATGCGGAAAGTCGCGCCGGTTTCGCCCGAAAGAAACCGGAATTTATCAGACAAATTGAAGCCTTGCGCGACAGCGTACGCCGGAATCCTGAATTGTCGGAACACATTCGATACAAGTATTCTATCAAAAATGTTACCGGCTTAAATCTTCTTCCTTTTGTCACTTTCGACGACCCTTTCGACATTATTACCCATCTGATGGTGGGTTCCGAAGGCACGTTGGCGTTTCTTTCGGAGGTGACGATGAAGACGGAAGCGGATTATCCTCACAAGGCCAGCGCGATGATCTATTTCAGCGACATCAAAGAATCCTGTCGCGCCGTGATTGCGATGAAAAAGTTAGTCAACCGGCAGGGCGAACGGATTGTGAAAAGTGCGGAACTGTTGGACAGCAAATCGCTGGCCTGTGTGAACGACCCTACCGGCGAAGGGCTGACGGCTATCCTGACTGAGACAAAAGCCAATTCAAAGGAAGAGTTGTCGGAAAATGCGGCGATTATCCGTCAAGCGCTGGAGTCGTATAAAACATTTAAACCGGTGTATTTCACCGGTGACGAGCGCGAATATTCCAACTATTGGGCGATTCGTTCCGGTATATTTCCGACCGTCGGAGGAAGCCGCCGTTTAGGTACGACCTGCCTGATTGAAGATGTCGCGTTTCATATCGAAGACCTGCCCGAAGCCGCTGCCGACCTGCAAGCGCTGATTGCCAAACATGGTTACGATGATGCATGTATCTATGGGCACGCACTGGAAGGGAATTTCCATTTTATCCTGAATCAGTCGTTCGATACGGAGGTGGAAGTGAAACGTTATGAGGCGTTGATGGACGGCGTAAAAAGGCTGGTAATAGACACTTATAACGGTTCGTTGAAAGCCGAGCATGGCACCGGCCGTAATATGGCGCCCTTTGTCAAATATGAGTGGGGCGAAGCGGCTTTTGAGGTGATGAAGTCCGTAAAACAACTCTTCGACCCCAAGAATTTATTAAATCCCGGCGTCATTTTCAATGATGATCCTGCCTGCCATATCAAGCATTTCAAGCCGTTCCCGTTGGCTAATTCGCATATTGACAAGTGTATTGAGTGCGGATTTTGCGAAGTGAACTGTCTGACCTGCGGTTTTACGCTTTCATCGAGGCAACGCATTGTTATCCAAAGAGAAATCGCCCGTCTGAAGCAAAGCGGCGAAAATCCCAACTACCTGCATACGCTGGAAAAACAGTACCGGTATGCCGGAAACCAGACCTGTGCCGGCGACGGTCTTTGTTCCACCTCGTGCCCGATGGAAATTAATACGGGGGAATTGACGCATGATGTTCGCCATGAAGACATGCAGGAGCGCCCCATCACCTGCAAGACAGGCCGCTTTGCAGCTACTCATTTTGCCGGGATAAAATCCTTCCTCCGCTGGACGTTACGCTTCGCAAACCTTGCCCATAAAATTCTGGGAACAAGACTGATGAGCAGTATAACCCGAAAGATGCACGCGATATTTCACCTTCCGTTATGGACGCCATCCATGCCCAAAGCCTTCCGGCAACCCGGCCAAAGGCTGCTAACCGGCCAAAAATCAGGCCGGAAAGAGAAGAATTACGTCGTTTATTTTCCAAGCTGCATCAACCAGACCATGGGTATGCCGCGTAACTCGTCCGAAAAAACACCTTTGGTAAACGCGATGCTATCTCTCTTACAAAAAGCCGGTTACGAGGTCATTTTCCCCGACGGGATGGAGCGGCTCTGTTGCGGCACCATTTGGGAAAGTAAAGGGATGCCGGATATCGCCGACCGGAAGGCGGCAGAGTTGGAAGCGGCTTTGTGGCAGGCCAGTAAACAGGGCGAATACCCCGTTTTGTGCGATCAAAGCCCCTGTTTGTACCGTATGCGCCACACCATCAAGAAAATGAGGCTGTACGAACCGGCCGGGTTTATGTACGATTTCCTGCGCGATAAATTGTTTTTTACACCGGTTCAGGAGCCGGTAGCGGTTCATCTTACCTGTTCCATGCGCAAGATGGGGTTGAATAACAAACTTATATCCCTCGCCAAACTCTGTTCTGCGGAGGTTATCATCCCGGATGAGGTCGGCTGTTGCGGCTTTGCGGGCGACAAAGGGTTCACACATCCCGAAGTAAACGCCTACGCCCTGCGAAAACTCCGCGCTTCGATCGAAAATACGGATGTGCAGGCCGGTTATTCAAACAGCCGCACCTGCGAAATCGGACTTACAACCCATTCGGGAATTTCCTATCAATCCATCGTTTATTTGGTGGACAAATGTACGAGATCCATTGAAAATTGAATCGAAAACATTGGTTTTTGATTTTTTTTTCAGAAAAAAGATGAAATATATATTTCTTTTTACGACCTTTGTCTTTTAATGATGCTATATTGATATATTATATAAGGTAGTTGCATTTTAATGTCCCTGTGAGACAATATGTTGGCAGAAAATTGGAATACCCGCCTGTATTCGATCCCGTACGGGGTTGTACTGCGCCGGATGACGTTTTTTCTACCGATATTATATCCTTGGCGGGATAATAATACAGTTGCATTTTGTTTATTTCGTATGCCTTAGTAAATAATAGAGAAGACGGATGCTTTTTATGGACGAACAGAATGGTTTTTTTGGAAAAGAGAAGGATGATTCAATGAATCAGTTGAGCCGGTTGTATAAGAAATATGCGCCCGGTATGCTGTGCTATGCCCGTAAATTTGTTGATTTCCAGACTGCCGAAGATTTGGTGCACGATGTGTTCCTCAAATTATTGAGTCAGGATTCGTTCCAGGTTATCGACCAAACCATCGAGAATTATTTGCTTTGCGCCGTTAAAAATGCCTGTTCCGACTATTTGAAACATCAAATTGTCCGGGACGACTATCTGAGTCAGGCGGCTCATGAGTTGAAAATGGAAGAACTCTCCTTTTCCGACAATCCGCTTACCGAACTGATCGGTAAGGAACGAAAGACTTCCCTTTATAAAGCCATCGATCGACTGCCTAAAAGATGCAGGGAAGTGTTCAAGTTAGCCTATCTCGAAGAGATAGAAAATGCGGAAATCGCCCGGATGTTGAATATTTCCGTCCGGACAGTTGAAGCCCAGATATACAAAGCCTTGAAAATACTGCGAAGCATATTAACCGCTTTCCTTGGCTGGATTGTCTGAACGGTGATTTTGATTTAAATCATGTTAAAATCACAGTTCGGAATAAGTAGCCGGATACTTTCAATCGTAATTATATTGTATGAATGAAATGGACGAACTTGAATCTGTCATTTTGCATTACCTGCAAAACAGCATCTCCGAAGAAGAGATGAAGACATTAGTTGCGTGGCTCAATGAATCTGAGGCGAATAAGGAATTGTTTTTCCAACTGAAGCAGATTTATGAATTGCGGATAGGAGGATTATATCCTACTCCCGAAGAGATTGGCGAAAGCTGGAAACGGCTGCTCGCCCAACTCAGACAGGCGGAAACGAAACCGGCTATTCAACCGATGGCCGGTAATTCCAATCGCCGGTTGTGGATCGGATTGCTGAAATATGCCGCCGTGGGGGCTATATTTATAGGTACGACCCTGGGGGTACAGCAACTGTTGAAGGAAAATCCGCCGGCGGAAGCGCATTACACCGAGTTGGATGTGGAATCCGGGCCGCGGATGAGCCATGTAACCCTTCCCGACGGTACCAGGGTGGTGTTGAACGCCTCCACCAAATTTCATTTCCCGGATAAGTTTGATGCGCATCTCCGCGAGGTGTTCTTAGACGGAGAAGCCTTTTTTGAAGTCGTTCACCAGGAGGAAAGACCGTTCGTCGTTCATACCTCCCGGCAGGAAATCAGCGTGTTGGGAACTGCGTTCAATGTGATGGATTATTCGGCGGACGATTATGCGATTACGACCTTGGTCAGCGGCAGCGTGGAAATTCGGCCAACCGCCGCCGACAGCGTACAGGGGAAAACCTGCCGGTTAAAGCCAAACCAGCAGGCGTTCCTGAATAAAACGACGTCGGAACTGACCTTGGAGAACATAAAGATTGACACATCCCGGACATGGGTAAACAAGATGTACCACTTCCGTGACGAGCCGTTATACCGGATTACGCAACGTTTGGAAAAAATCTATGGCCTGAAAATTGAGATTACCGGCGAAGACTTGAAAGAGGAGAAATATACCGGCGTCTTCCGGCTGGAATCGCCGATCGAGGAAGTGATGGAAATCATTAACTATCAGAAACAGTTTGTTTATAAGATAAATGAAAGCGGGATCATTATCAAATCCCGTACAAAAAAACAGAGTATAAACCATTAAAAAACAGGATTGCCTATGAAGAATACCGAAGTAATGTAAAAAAAAGCCGGACAGTGTTACGACCACTCCCCGGCCCAGGAAAAATTGTTTTAATAAACCCGTGCAGTCTCTTTTTCGCACGAAGTGAATCGAGCTGCATCATGTAGTAAATTAAAAAAACGAACAAAGTTATGGTAAACATACGAATAAAAAAAATAGTTTTAAGTAAAAAAAAATGCAGTATTATGAAATGTACGATTTTCTTTATGTTATTAGGGTTATTTTCGGTAGCAGCCGAAGGATACGCCCAGAAAGCAACCGTCTCGATAGACATTCGGGAGGGAAGTATTTATGATGTTATGTCTGAAATAGAGGAACAATCTGATTTTTTGTTTTTCTACAAAAACAGTGATATCGACAATGACGTGAAAGTAACCGTTCAGGCAAAGAACAAAACCGTTCTCGAAATCCTGACGGAAGCTACGAAAGGCACCGATCTGGCATACAGCGTGAACAACAAGCACATCCTGATTGCCAAGAGAGCGAATTTAATTTCCCTGCAAGACGGCAAGCGCATTACCGGAATTGTTCTGGATACCAGCGGCGAATCGGTTATTGGCGCCAGCATAGTTGTTAAAGGGACAACCACCGGCATCATAACGGATGTGGACGGTAAATTCAGTTTGAATGTCCCGGACAATGCAGTCCTGCAAATAAGCTATGTAGGATATGCGATGCAGGAAATTGCCATCGGCAACCAAACCAACTTGAACATCACGCTTATAGAGGATGCTTTGGCATTGGAAGAAGTCGTGGTTGTAGGGTATGGTACGATGAAAAAAAGCGACCTGACCGGCTCCATCACCAGTGTAAAGATCAAGGAAGATGCCAGGCAGTTGGTCAATACCAGTATTGTACAGACCTTACAGGGATCGGTAGCCGGATTGAATATCGGCTCCGTCAACAGTGCGGGTGGCGAGCCTTCCATGATGATCAGGGGGTATAATACGCTATCAACAGGCGCAGCCGACAACGCTCCGCTGATTGTAGTGGACGGGACTATTTACCGGGGGAATTTAATTGACCTGAATACGAATGACATTGAGTCTATTGACATCCTGAAGGATGCAAGTTCCGCTGCCATTTACGGTTCACAGGCTTCCAACGGCGTCATGCTCATTACCACACGGAAAGGAACTCCGGCAGGAAAGCCGGTCTTTGAATATTCGACGCAGTATTCCGTACAAACTCCTTCTAATGAAATACTTCCCATGGGAAGGGCGGAGCTTGACAAATTCATCCGGGACGCTAACTGGGAACGGGGCAGCAGAATCGGGCCTGATTTTCTTCAGCCGAATCCGGATTACAGTTTTGCCCCTTATCTGAAATCTGCTGATCTAAGCCGGGGCTATCTGGAAGGCTATGATCACGACTGGTATGGTGCATTTACGGGAAATGGACATATCAAGAATCACAACTTAAGTGTTTCCGGAAAAAACGAGAATCTGGGTTATTTCATATCGGGTGGTTATACGGATGAGAAAGGTTACTTAAAAAATGACAATTATAAAAGGTTTAATTTCAGAGTTAATATCAATGCCGATATCAATTCATGGTTGAGCGTCGGTACGGAATCTTTTCTGACAACAAGCGATTATTCAGGGTATTCCGGGTTTGATTATTTGGAGATGGTCCGCATACAACCCTGGTCACCGGTTTATGATGCAAAGGGCGAATTTGT